>CAYXFE010000061.1:0-6099 GCA_964464195.1 uncultured Candidatus Bathyarchaeia archaeon | reverse complement strand
TGCAGCTTATATAGCTCCGCCCTGCTTAAACTTTCCGTTTTTGACATCATCCGCCACATCTAACAAAACATAGTTTGGCATATGCTCTTAAATTACTTTTGAATTGGTGAATAGGAAAAGTTTTAATCGGCTTCTCACTTGTAGTAGCGTGGTGACTCCAGCGTTGGGCTCGAAGGGGAAAAATATACTGCGTTGTCCCAAATGCGGCTTCAAATTCGATATTTCCTACGGTAGAGCCTTTGCTTGCTCGGGCTGTCCCTCTCTTGTCCAATGTAACATGGTTAAATGCCCCAAATGCGGCCACGAATTCCCCCTTCGCCAAATGCGGCCCCTCGGCAGTGGTTTCTCTCAATAGTTATTTCGCCTCTATTTCAAATTCACAAAATTCATCGCCTTTACCCATACATTTAACCTCTTTTACTTCAACCTCTCTTCCCGTTGCAGCTGAAAGATATCCCGCTAAAAATCCTCTTGTCCAATGGCAAATTGGCTTGGACCCCTTATTCTTCCGCAATGTTCCTTCAATGTTGTCTATCGACCTTATAGTTCCATAAATTCTGTTTAAGTCGAGAGAATATGTTTTGATTAATCCCCAGCCGATTGCTTTGACGCATGAAAACAAGAGCTCCACCAGTTCTTCCTTGGTTTTTGGGTTAAACTTCTTTCTGTAGTAATTGGCGAAGTTTTCTCCGCTTCTTTTTCCTGCGTTATAGAATACAGCTGCAAATCCTGAGGGAGTCAGAATTTTCTCTATTTCCTCAAAAAGATTTCTCAGCAATGAAATCGGCATCACAACGGCTCTTTCCTCTCCATGCAACACTGGAAAGTGCATGACGTCATGTGCTGCTGGCTTAGGTTTGATAATTTCAACACCCAAAGCAACATCAAGTTCATTCAATTTCTTTATTAGTTCATCAATTTGCATTTTAGATTTTGAAACGTCAATAAATGCCGTCCAGAATCCCTGCTTTTCCTCCGGTAAGGTTGCAAAAACAATGCTTGTCTTCACATTAATTCCAGCCTCCGCAACTAGGCTGGCTGCTTTAGCAAGAGCTCCTGGAACATCCTTCAATGTTACTCTTATCTCGTAGATGTCCTCGTCTGGCTTTGACTCTACAAAGGTAAATGCTCTTTTAGGATAAACCTCCATGAATGCCACCATTCAACCGCTTCTAGCTATCACTTTTAAAAATAAAGGTTTTCAGACTTGAAAATAAGTAGAGAAAATCTGTATTACTGTGGCATTAGTAGGAGAAAACTATTATTTAAGGAGTGAAAATTAAATTAGGTGATCATAAAACTGGTGAATCCTTTGGTTCCAGAGAGTAAGCTTAGAAATTTTGGATATACCGTTGCATTTTTAGCATTAGTGGCTCTATTAGAGTTTGGCATAATTCAGTTTTCAACTTCACTAGGTGTTTCAGACAGCTTAGTGATAAATCTTGGAGCAATTTCAATAAGCCCGCTTTTGCATGTACTCCCATTAATTGTGATAATTGTTCTAACTTTAAGTTGGCTATATTTAAATGAGGCCCTAAAGCTGGCGTCTTACCGTAAAAGAGAGAGACCTCCAGAAAAATTAAAGAAAAAACGTAAAGTCGGAAAGATAGGTCAGTTTCTTCAAAAAATAAAGTTTCCTGAACAATTAAAGAAAATTGCTGAGAACAACATCTTCAAAGGAGCATTTGCAACCATAATTTTCTTCACTTCTCTAGTCTTGATTATTTACTTAATAGTATATCCGGATCTACTGTATAACTTTACATATTCAATGTTTAAGTCTAACCCATCCATTTTAGGCTTTGCAATAGCCATAAGAAACTTTGCTTTTTCGATAGGCCAAACCATATCTCCGCTCGGATGGATAGCCTCCTCAATTGATAATGGTTTGAAAGCCGCTGCACCGGGATTTAGAAACTCCTTTAGTGGATTTGGAAGTTTAGTTAACACTTTAGCAAGCTTAGATGCAAACAGCAAATACATAATATGCCAAAACCTTGCGGCGTGGATTCCAGCGTTAACTATAATAGCATACGGAAAATACATTTCAAGGCCCAGAATTGTGAGAATTAAACGTAGGAAAAGGCGTTAAAATTCAAATCGGCAAAGGAGGAGAAATAATGGCTGATCATCCAAGATTTGGGCCTGCAGGAACCCCTCCGGCCTTTAAGGAGCTTAAGAAGCCGGTAACGGCGGTTCCAGAATTTTTGCGGGACGAAGGTTTGGATGCCTTTGAGTATCAAGCTGTACGTTGGGGTCCAAAACCTCAAATGAAGCGGGAAGAAGCTGAGAAGCTGGGTGAAAACGCAAGGAAAAATGATGTTTGGCTTACCATGCATGGCTCCTACTTCATCAATTTTTGCGGCGAAGAACAAACTATTGAAAAAAGTAAGGAGCGACTGATAGCATGCGTGACTGCCGCGGACTGGATGAAAGCTCACCTTGTAGTTTTTCATCCAGGATTTTATGGTAAAAAATCGCCTAAAGAAGCTCTAAACTCATGCGTTAAGGCAATGAATGAAGTTGTCGAATATATGAATCAGCTAGGAATAAGGGATGTCAAGCTTGGCCCGGAAACCATGGGGAAGCTTTCCCAGTTTGGAAGTCTAGAGGAAATTTTAACATTATGCGAACAAGTTGAACAAACGGTTCCAGTGATAGATTGGGCCCACATACATGCGAGGGAAAGGGGTAAATTCAAGACAATAGATGATTACCGAAAAGTTTTGGAAGAAATCGAGAAACGGCTTGGAGACGAAGTCGTCAAAAATTTACATTGCCATTTTACACGGGTTGAGTTTACAGATAAAGGAGAAAAATGTCATCACATAATGGATGAAACAAGCTATGGTCCAGACTTTAGGCCACTAGCCAAACTAATAGCCGAATTGGACTTAAATCCCGTAATAATCAGCGAAAGCCCAATCCTAGATGTAGATTCCATTAAGATGAAAAACATATTGATTGAAGAAATGAAGAAGCTTGGCAAGTCTCTTTGCTAGTTCCGATACCTTTTTCTAGCCATGAGTTGTTGCTCTCCTAGGTGCATGACTATTGGCGGGAGCTAGACTCAAGGGTTTCAAAGAGTTAACACCAGTAGAAAAAGCCCTACAACTCCTTTTTGACACGGTTAAGCCTCAAAAACTTGAATCTGAACTTGTTCCTATCCAAGAAGCTTACGGAAGAGTAACTGCAAACGATATAATTGCAAGCATAGACTTGCCGCCCTTCAATAGGTCAGCTGTTGACGGATATGCTGTTAGAGCTGAAGATACATTCGAAGCGTCGCCCTTCCAGCCGAAAACCCTAAAAATAACCGAAAAGGATGAGGTGGGGCAAGGCGAGGCTAAGCTAATATGGACTGGAAATCCTTTACCAAAAGGCTCTGACGCAGTCGTAATGATTGAACACACTAAAAAGCTTAGCGAGAATGAAATTGCCGTTTTAAGGCCTGTCGCGCGTTGGCAGAATGTTTCCATGAAGGGAGAAGACGTTAAGGCTGGAGAAGTGGCCGTTAAGGCTGGGACTAGGCTTAAACCCTGGCATTTAGGTTTGTTGGCTGCGCTCAGAATGGAACAAGTCGAGGTTACCCGAAAGCCTAGGGTGGCAATTCTTGCAACAGGGGAAGAACTAGTTGAATTGGGGCATGAACCTCCAGAAAACAAAATAATTGAGACGAACAGACTCGTTATTTCTTGGCTTTGCCGCGAACTGGGCGCCAAGCCAGTAGACTTAGGAATTGTTGGCGATAATGAGCCGGCTATACGTGAAAAAATACTAGAAGGAACCAGAAAAGCGGACATTGTCATAACGACTGGAGGAACAAGCGTTGGCAAGGCAGATTTAGTTCCACTGGCCCTACAAAACATAGATAAGTCTGCAATTGTTGCGCATGGAATGGCCATGAGACCGGCCATGCCGACAGCGCTCGCAGTAATAGACAAGAAACCAGTCATACTCTTGTCAGGTAATCCCGTGGCGGCCATGATAGGATTTGAAGTTTTCGCTAGACCGCTAATTTTGAGGATGCTTGGGCTTGAAGAGGAGAGGCCAAGGCTTAGGGCTAAAATTACTCGAAGAGTCGCTGGGGTTCTTGGAAGAAAGGTTTTTCTACGCGTCAAAGTCTACGAGCAAAATGGAGAATTCTATGCAGAGCCCATCAGAACTACTGGTTCTGGAGTTTTTACAACCATGACTGAGGCTAATGGCTACGTAATTATTCCAGAAAACCGCGAGGGTCTGGAGGAAAATGAGACAGTAACCGTTTATCTCTTCGATAATGTGCCAATTAAAGGAGGATAAAAATGTTTAGACAACTAATCCCATTTGAAAGGGCTAAACAAATAATCCTTGAAAACATTCCATCAGAACCAGCCAAGACTGAAGAAATTCCAATTTACAAAGCCTACAATCGAGTTTTGGCAGAAGATATTATTGCTCCATTCGATGTTCCATCCTTTAACCGCTCAATCGTTGATGGTTATGCTGTTAGGGCTGAAGATACATTCGGCGCGGAAGAGGAGAAGCCAGTAAAATTAAAGCTTGTAGGCAGAATCAACGTGGGAGAAGCACCAAGGCTCACCATTAACTCGATGGAAACTGCAGAAATCGCAACTGGAGCAGCCCTTCCAGAAGGAGCAAACGCCGTCGTAATGGTTGAATATACAAGTCGAGAGGGAGACGAAGTCGCAATTTATCGCCCAGTTGTTAAGGGAGAAAACGTCATGAAAGCTGGCGACGACATAAAGAGCGGAGAAAAAATCCTAGAAAAAGGCGAAGTTCTTGTTCCCCGAAAAATAGGCGTCCTGGCAGCCCTTGGCTTCATAAATGTAAAAGTGTATTCTCAGCCAAAAATTGCAATAATATCAACTGGTCCTGAAATAGTTGAGCCCGGAAAGCCTCTTCCACTCGGAAAAGTTTATGACGTAAATTCGTATACGCTCTCTGCAGCTGTACAAGAGCTAGGCGCAATCCCCCTAAACATGGGAATAGTTCCCGACGAGGAAAAGGAAATAGAAAATGCCATTAAGGCGGCATTAGAAAGCGCTGATGCAGTCATAACTTCCGGAGGCGTTTCAGTAGGGCCTAAAGACCTCATTCCAAAAGTCTTAGCTAGATTAGGTAAGCCGGGCATACTCTTCTGCGGAGTATCAATAAAACCTGGAAAACCGACAACCTTTGCAGTTATAAATGGAAAACCGGTCTTCTCTCTTCCCGGACAACCTACATCAGCTCTATTCGTCTTCCTTATGCTTGTAAGGCCTGCATTGCTGCGAATGGGCGGCATCAGAAAAGAGATGGACATTCAAACTGTTGAGGCGTATGCCGGAGGAAAAATGTTCCCAGCTAGAGGCCGAAAAACATTCGTGATGGTATCCCTAAAACGTGACGATTCTGGCAGATTAATTGCCTATCCGGTTCCCAAAGGTCTTTCCGGAGCCATAACCACATTAGCCAAAGCAAGCGGCTATGTGGAAATACCTGAAAATAGACAATTTATAGAATGCGGAGAAAAAATCAAAGTTCATATTTTCGAAGATTAATGAAACTCCTTTCTTTTAACCGATAAATAAATCATTGCTACCCAAACTAAAATTAAATATGCTATTAGTCCTATCTCCGACAAGATTCCTAAGGTTTCAAATGTTAAAGGATTTAGAAGCATCGAGAAGGCAAACGCATTTCCTGCACAAAATACTAGAAAAGCCACCCAGACGCTCCAAATTTCCCCTTTAAAGACTCCAAATGCCGTTATTAGACTTAAAAAACCCAACAATCCAATATGAATCATATTCAAATCCAAAGCCAAGCAATAAAAGAAAAATCCCGCCGAAACCAAATAGAAAGCTGCAAGTAAATATTTAAGGATGCTTTCAATCCTAGACTTCAACCCGCCAGCACTCTTACTCATACCAGTTTCACCGCAAACTTTTAGCTAATAAGCCAGTCAAACAAATAAGTCTTTTCCGACACTCTAAACAGTAATTTTAATTTTGAAGCACACCAACTTAGTTGATGCATGCGGCCGTAGTCTAGCCTGGACTAGGACGCCGGCCTTCCGAGCCGATGACCCGGGTTCAAATCCCGGCGGCCGCACCA
>CAYXFE010000060.1:0-6130 GCA_964464195.1 uncultured Candidatus Bathyarchaeia archaeon | reverse complement strand
GGCGGCATCCGGCTAAGCGGGCTACCCGCGTCTCTGGCAGAAACTTCATCGACGCCTATTTGCCCTTCCACCCCGGGGGACGGCCGTTTCAACGCTTCCATCTGACACACTCGGCTCGGCAACTTAGCATGCCTCATCTTCACGTGTCAGATGGACGTTTCGTTTCTGCTCCGTTGCCAGGGCTCTCGCCCTGCGCCCTTGCGGGCGCCCCGGTTCTGCTGGTGGGCGGAGTTTCCTCAAGCCTTGACGGCTCGAAGGCCGCCCGCCAACTCGCCAGCCCCTAATAAATATAATTGTGTTTCAAGCCAATATGCTTTTTCTATTATTGACTGCCAGTCTATTGGTTTTGTTTGTCTTGAAGTTTTCTTTCCAGCGCTTCTATTTCTTCTAAAATTTCTGAGGCATCTACTTCTCCTACTCTTGTTTTTGAACGTTTCCTTTTCCGTTTTCTGGTGATAATGGCTATTAATGCTAGGATGATGATCGTGGCTGTCAAGGCAGTTATGGTTTCTGGACGCTGTAATAGCTCAACTATTGTTTCCAGTAAGGTTTTTTCAGGGGGTTTCGGCGGTGGAACAGAAGGAGTCCAAGTTATATTTTGAACTATTATGTGGGGTTGGTTAAAGGAGCATAAGTATTGGCTTTCACATGATTCCAAGGTTAAATTTCCAGAAGCCGCTATGTCCAGACTAGCATCTATGCCAGTTATCGTCCCGTTTTCGAGGCTTATTCTAACTTGTCGGCCCATCCAATCAGTAAGAACATTAGCGGATGAATTAGGCTCAACCACGGCGGTAGGCCAGAGATAAACCGTCTGGGCGTCCTTGTCGTATTCTATTCCGAGACTATTAGGGTCATCAACTAGAAGCCAGTCCTGGCCAAGGTTAATTTCAAATTTTAGCTTTGACGGTATGCTGCTATGGATTACCAATTTGATGCCTATTACTGTAAGATTAATCTCGGCGTTGTTTGAGAAGTTCAAGGCTAGAATCTGCGTAGAGGTATTCTCAACTTTAAGCTGCCATTCAAGCTGAAAACTGGACGGCTTAACCTCTAAATCTAAGGGAGCAAACAATTTAGACTTTAAAATAAAAATAGCATCATTTAAGGCAGACTTTTCCTTTTCAAGCTCCCAAACACCCTTTTCAATGTCTTTACCTAATTGTCCAGTCATGTTGGAGAGAGCGTAAAGTCCATCTGCTAAAGCGTATAAACCATAAACCAACTGCTCCGTAGCGTTCTCAGCCTCATCCAACTCTTCCATCAACATGCTTATCTGCTGGCATAAGTCATTCAATCCTGGAACTGTAGCATTTCCATTTCTTACAAAGTCTATAGTATAGTAGGCCATAGTAAGGTTTCCAACCGCATGAAGCAGCAACATGCTTAGGTTTTGATGGGAAGATAAGAAGACGGCGGCGTCTGGATCCTGCATGAAGAGAGTTAAGCTTGAGTTAGCATTAAGAAGTAGCGATTGACTAAAAGCCAGCGTACTATTTGCCAACTCAAGGTTCAACCTAGTATAGTTTAGAAAACTTAGCAGCGAATTAAACATTTCAGTTGAATTCTCTTGCAAGTTTTCGGCGGCGTCTCGTAGGCTACTGTACATGCAGTAGGTGCTTTGGTTCAATTCTCCTAAAACCTGCGTGAAATTTTCCATTAGGCCCATTTGAACTTCAAGGTTTTGAATCATACCTTTCAAGTAGGCTTCAAGCATTTCCGGCGCAGAGGATATTTGAATGGTTACTGGTTCAAGAGGCACTTCGCCCCACTCACTCATTTTAATGATGCTTGCCGAAGCTCTCACCGTCCGCGGCTTTTCATCCTCTAAAAACAGCATCCAAGTTGGCAGTATTCTGTTGCTCATAAAAGATGTCGAGTTGGCTTTGGGTTCAGTTCTTAAACCCGAAAAGTAATCGTTCTGGAAGGGAATTGCAACAGTGCACATAAGCATGGGCGTAACTGTTCTATTCGAAACAAACAGCGGATGCTGAACATTCCTTAAGGTAACCTCAACCGTTATAGTATCAGAAAGATTAGCAGAGGCACTGTAGAATCCCCTAGTCTCTTTAACTTCAGCTACTTTATCATTAATGTAAAGCTTTACATCGA
Organism: uncultured Candidatus Bathyarchaeia archaeon; assembly: GCA_964464195.1. Taxonomy (GTDB): domain Archaea; phylum Thermoproteota; class Bathyarchaeia; order Bathyarchaeales; family WUQV01; genus CAYXFE01. The sequence continues at coordinate 4,018 of CAYXFE010000060.1, read as the reverse complement.
CAGATACAGGTATTTCCCTAAAAGTCTCAGCCATATAATAAAATCTCAGACTTTCACCAGCATCTATCTCTACGTTCCTCCACACAAGCCTAGTCAAGTTTCCAAAAGTCTCAATAGAATCGCATTTCGGAGTCCCATAAAGCGTCGTGAACGTAGATGCATTCAAGCAACGCACTCGATCAACCACGTCAACCACAGCGGGAAGAGATCCATTATTGTAGATTTCAAAACGAACGGAAACCATCTTACTCAGGACTTTTCCATCAGGCGCATAGGTAACTTCTACGATCTCCGTTTTCCTACAAATTAAGGCGGGCTGACTTGAAGCTTCAACTCTGGCGTGAAATGGGACAAAAGCTATTTCTCCGGCTAGTAAGAGCACAAGGAAAACTAGGGTTAATTTAGACCTTTTCAATTGATGTCACCTCAGCAAGCCGTACTTTTCAAGGTTGTTTTTTATTCTTTCAAGTCTTTCTTTATAATTTGAAATAGTTTTAACGTAAATTTCTGGATCTAAAGAGTCTTTTTTGGATTCTAAGTAGTTTATGGAGGTTTTAAGCCATTTTAATTCAGCCAGTAGGAGGCGTCGGCGTTCCTCATTCAATGTTACGTCTGAAACGTTTGAAACCACTTTTAATGGTTTGTTGTAGATTTTGCCGTCAACCAAATAGAATTTACGTTCGGTTTGCTCCGCAACCATGGGGTCATGCGTAACAATTATAAATGTTTGATTTAAGGTTTCGTTAAGGTTTTTCATGAGATTTATTATCCTCTGACCTGAAACTTGGTCTAGATTTCCGGTAGGCTCATCCGCAAGAATTATTGCAGGCTCATTTGCCAAGGCTCTTGCAATGGCTACTCTTTGCTGTTCTCCGCCGCTAAGCTGGGTTGGCCTATGATGCATCCTCTCCTCCAAACCAACGAGAGCTAAAAGTTCCTCGGCTCTCCTTCGAACTTCAGATTCCGAGAACTTTCCGGAAAGCATCATTGGCAACTCAACATTTTCTAGAGCTGTTAAAAGGGGAACCAAGTTATAGGTTTGGAATATGAACCCTATCTTTTCACGTCTGAAATGCGCAAGCTCTTTCTCTCCAAGATTAGTTATGTCTACTCCATCAATTATTACTCGGCCCTTCGTCGGCTTGTCAAGTCCACCAATCATATTCAGAAGAGTGGTTTTTCCTGATCCAGACGGCCCTTGAACAGAGACAAATTCGCCCTTATCAATTTTTAAGCTTACACCGCGCAAGGCTGGAACTTCTACGCCTTCTCCAAGCCTATAAACTTTCACCACATTAACTAGCTCAACTATGCTACTCATAACGCAACGCCTCTACAGGAGGAACATTTGCAGCCTGCCATGAGGGATACAGCCCTGCAATTACGCCGATTCCGGCGGCAATTAGAATGGCAGTGGCTAGTACGCTTGGAGATATTAGAAGCGGAATAGTTAATTCTAGTCCAAGGGTTGATACGAACCATTGAATAAGATATACTCCTGCAAGTCCGAGACCGCATCCTATTCCTCCGCCGATTAGGCTTATTATTAGAGCTTCTGAAAGGAATAGTAGGAGTACATGCCATCTTTCTGCTCCAACAGCCTTTAGCATCCCTATTTCCCTTCTTCTTTCATGAACAGACATCATAACTGTGTTTAATATGCCCAACCCGCCTACTCCTAGGCTTATCGCTGCTAGGGCAAGTAAAACTCCGTTAATTATGCTCATTATACGGTCTATTTGGCGCATTAGTTCTTCTTGACGCGTTATTTCGGCTTTTGGAAACATCTGCTTGAGGGCTTGCTCAACTTCCTCTCCGAGCTGCGGATCCTGCAACCTAACGAGGAAGGCTGAAACGTAACCCTCTTTACCGAGCATGTCTTGGGCGGATTCCAGCGACATGAAGCATCCGATGTCCATTTCGCCGGCTCCAACTGACCGGAGAAGCCCAACAACCTTGAAGGTTTTGCTTTTTCCGCCTGAGGTTGGACTGAGCGTTACGGTGTCATTAACTTTTATCCCAAAGCGTGAAGCTGTTGAAACGCCGAAAACTACGGCGTCTCCCTCCTCCTTTTCTGGGATTTCTCCTTCTTCCAAGGTTACATGGTAAAGTTTCAATGCTTGGTCGGGGTCTATACCAACCGTAAGTATGGGTTCTTCTCCCATTTTCATCATTGTAGTGATTACTGGGACACATTCATTTACTCCTGGAACCTGCAAGATAAATGATTGAACATATTCTGGAATGTCTACTCCGCCGCCTGAACTACTCACTATTATGCCTGCGCCGAGAATTTCGTTCAGAGTAGTTTCCACCTGGTGACGCATTCCATAGCCTAGAGTCATGAGGGAGACTATGGTTGATATGCCTATTACCACACCTAGAGTTGTTAGGGCTGAACGGAACTTTCTTCTAGATATGCTTCTCCAGGCAGTTTTGAACATAACTTTGACGGTTTGTAGCATGGCCGCGGCCTCACGTAGACTTTATTGTTTTGGAAACCGATATATAGGACTCCTACATAAATATTTCGAGCCGTAATGAAACGCAAAGAGAAACTTGTAGGACCAATGGAAGAACAGTTAAAAAAGGGATATCTAAAACTGATGATTCTATATACGCTAATAAGAAGCCCATCTCACGGATACCAAATCATAAAGAGAATTAAAGAAGCAACCTTCAATCTTTTATCGCCTACGGTCGGCTCGGTTTATCCGGCCTTGAAGGAGCTAGAAAGTAAAGGCCTAGTCAAGGGAAAGTGGCATTTTAACAAAAAGCGGGTAAAAATATACGAAATTACAAGTAAAGGCAAAGAGATATTCAAAGAAATAATTGAGAGACACTTCAATGTAGCCTCAACCATCAGAAGAATGATATTGAATAAGCTTACTCCATTAATAAACCTTGAAGAAAGCGATGAAACACCAATAATGATGCAGGCGGTAAAAATACTTCTGCTAGACGAAAAAGCAACGAAAAAGGAGAAGATTGAGGCTTTAAAGAATATCAGAGACAAAATACAAAACTTAAACAAAACATTAAAGGAGTTTGTTAAGAACATAAATGAAAGAATTGAAGAACTTGAAGCCTCCGAAAATGAGTAAGACATTTTATATACCCATCTAGATTTAAGTTAAAACATCATTTACTGGTGAACTCTATTGTCCACCTCAAAGTTTAAAGGCTGCACAATCGGCTTAGCCGTCGGAGACGCTTTAGGCGCATCCTTTGAAGGCATATGGAGAAATGAATTAAAAATTGAGAACTTTCACTTCGACGGCCGCTGGACCGATGATACACATATGATGATTGGAGTTGCAGAATCGCTAATCGCCAATAAAGGCTTTAATGGTGAACACATGGCGTGGACATTCATCAAGAACTGGGAGAAGGAGCCATGGAGAGGCTACGGTCCTGGTCCTCCAAGAGTTTTCCGGATGATAAAGTCTGGAGTTGCATGGAATGAAGCTGCCAAACAGCTTTACGGCGGAATGGGAAGCTTTGGAAATGGTGCAGCCATGCGGGTTGCGCCAATAGGCTTACTATACTACGACAGTGAGGAGAAGCTTCGCGAAGTAGCCTACAAATCGGCTGAAATAACCCATACGCATATGCTTGGAAAGGAAGGTGCAGCCCTCCAAGCCTATGCAGTTGCATTAGCAGTTAAGGCTGAATCGGAAAGCTTTAATCCAGTAGACTTTCTTGAAAAGCTGATAGAGTTCACGCGAGTTGACGCCTATAAGGAAAAGCTGGAGAAGGCAAAAGCTCTACTTAAAAATGATGATAAGCGAGAAGTTATTCGAAGCTTAGGCAATAGGGTTGAAGCCTTAAATTCTGTTCCAACAGCCATATACTGCTTTGCAAAGCATCATGAGAGTTATGCTAAGGCTGTGCTGTATGCTATAAGCCTAGGAGGGGACACCGACACCATAGGCGCAATGACAGGCGCAATAGCCGGCGCATATCACGGAATAGAAAACATACCAAACGCATGGAAACAAAAGCTCGAAAAAAGAGA
>CAYXFE010000059.1:0-6179 GCA_964464195.1 uncultured Candidatus Bathyarchaeia archaeon | reverse complement strand
TGTTATTTTCGTAAGTTAGTCTCATAAACGGATGGCTAAACATGTCAAGAGAGTTCAGACATATAGTTCGAGTTACAGATACAGACATTGATGGAACCCTTAAGGTAGGGTATGCTCTAACGAAAATTAAAGGCGTAAGCATAAGCCTAGCGAACGCTGTTTTAAAGAAGGCGGGAATAAATCCCGAAATCCGGCTTGGATTGCTTTCAGAAGAGCAAGTTAAAAAAATTGAGGATGTATTGCTGAATCCAGCCAAATATGGTATTCCAAGCTGGCTTCTAAATAGAAGAAAGGATTTAGAGACTGGGAAGGATTTGCATCTTTTAAGCTCAGACCTAGTTTTAAGAACTAAAATGGATATTGACCTTATGAAGAAGATTAAGTCATGGAAGGGTTATCGTCACGCTTACGGCCTTAAGGTTAGGGGACAGCGAACCCGCACAACTGGAAGAACAGGCAAGACCGTCGGCGTAAGCAAGAAGAGGCGGTAGGTATGGGAGATCCTAAAAGGCAAAGGAAAAAGTATGAAACTCCCCGTTTTCCTTGGCGGACAGACGTTTTACAGGCTGAATTGCAGCTTGTGGGCCAGTACGGTTTAAGAAATAAACATGAGCTTTGGCGGGCTAAAACCATGCTGTCAAAGTTTAGAGGAATAGCTAGGTCGCTGCTCGGTAAAACTCCGGAGGAGAGGGCGAAACTTGAGAATCAGCTTTTGACCAAACTTAAAAAGCTTGGAATCCTTCATGAAACAGCCGTACTAGATGATGTTCTAGACCTTAAGGTTGAAGATATACTTGAACGTAGGCTTCAAACCATAGTTTTTCGTAAAGGGCTGGCCAAATCCATCTATCAGGCTAGACAATTAATAACTCATGGGCATATATCCATAAATAACAGACGTGTCCGCTCGCCGGGCTACCTTGTTCCAAAGGAGGAGGAAGATAAAATTACTTATTCGCCCACAAGCCCGCTTTCCGACCCAAATCATCCCTTAAGGCAGGAGTTGCAGGGAATAGCTGTTTCAGCTAAGGCTTCTTCCGGGGAGGGTGAAAGCGGATGAGCGAGAAAAGCAAAAAACCTGAAAAATGGGGCGTAGCCCACATATACAGCTCATACAACAACACAATAGTTCACATAACCGACATTTCAGGAGCAGAAACCATTGCACGCACCTCCGGCGGAATGTTCGTTAAAGCCGATAGGCTAGAATCCTCACCTTACGCCGCAATGAGGGCAGCCGCGGCTGCAGCCGCCATAGCGAAGGATAGAGGAATAACAGCTCTTCACATTAAGGTTAGGGCGCCTGGCGGGCCTGGTCCAAGAACGCCCGGTCCTGGAGCTCAAGCCGCCATTAGAGCTTTGGCTAGGGCTGGATTCCGCATTGGAAGAATCGAGGAGGTTACGCCTATTCCGCATGATGGCACTAGAAGGCCTGGAGGAAGACGTGGAAGAAGAGTCTAGGAAGAGAAAGAAGAAATAGGTTAATCGGTAGTTTGGCGTTGCTTGCCTTATTGTTTTAAGAGGGAAAAATTTACATAATGCTCTTGTCTCCTATTGGAAGGCGTAGTTTGAATCTGCGGAGCGTTTGTTCAAGTGGATATTGAAGTCTTGGAAAGGGACGAGAACAGTATTAAAATGCTAGTTAGAGGTGTTGATGTCGCTTTTCTTAACAGTTTAAGGAGAATTATTTTGGCTGAAGTTCCATGTATGGCCATAGATGAAGTTGTAATTATTGAAAATTCCTCCGTTTTACATGATGAAATGCTTGCGCACAGACTTGGATTAATTCCTCTAAAAACCGATTTAGATTCCTACAATCTGCCGGAAGAATGCCCATGCAAAAGCGAGTTTGGATGCAACCTCTGCAGAGTATCCATAACCCTAGATGTTGAAGCGGGAGAAGAAGGAAGAATAGTCTACTCTGGCGATTTGGTTTCGGAAAATCCGGAAATAGCTCCGGTAAGCGATAAAATACCAATAGTGAAACTTGCACCCGGCCAAAGAATAAGGCTTGAGGCTTATGCAAGGCTTGGTCGAGGTAAAGACCATGCGAAATGGCAGCCAGTCTCAGTCTGCGCCTATAAGAACCTGCCAAAAATATCTATTGACAAGGAAAGATGCGATGCCTGTGGAAAATGCGTCGAGATATGTCCAAAACAGGTTCTAGTGAAGATGGGGAATGAAATTAAGGTGAGAAATATGCTGGCGTGCAGTTTATGTGAAGACTGTGTTGATGTCTGTCCGCAGAATCCGCCGGCTGTGAAGGTTGAGTGGGAGGAAAACTCCTTCATATTTAATGTGGAAACAAATGGTGTTCTTCCAATTGAAAGAATCTTTACAGAAGCATTGAAGATTCTGGATAAAAAGTGCAATGAATTTGTTGAGGAAATTCTCAGCTTAGGTGAAGGTGAAAAAATTGAGGAAGAAGCTTAGAATAACTAATCCTCAGCTTTTGGAGCTTATACGTTTCCTTAAGAAGAAGGCTGTTGAGAATAAGGCTGAAATTTGGAGAGACATAGCTGAAAGGTTGGCTGTTTCAAGAAGGAGACGAGTGGCTGTTAATGTAAGCAGGATTAATCGCTATACGGAAAAAGGCGACGTCGTGGTTGTTCCGGGAAAAGTTTTGGGCGCCGGAAAACTTGAACATAAAGTTACGGTTGCCGCCTTCTCCTTTTCAGAGACTGCAAAAAACAAAATATTAAAGGCTAGGGGCAAATGTCTAACCATACAAGACCTAGTGAAGAAGAATCCGAAAGGAAGCAACGTGAAAATAATAGGGTGAAAACGTTGGAGTCAAGCCAAGCCACCATAATTGATGCTTCAAACCTCATACTTGGAAGAATGGCAAGCATAGTCGCCAAAAGACTGCTTCAAGGAGAAAACATAATAATAGTCAATGCGGAAAAGGCCGTCGTTTCCGGAAAAAAGAAGACAGTTGTTCAAGAAAGGAAAGATTTTCTTGAAGTTGGACATCCATGGAAGGGACCGTTCCATTATAGGCGGCCAGACAGATTTGTAAGAAGAACTATACGTGGAATGCTTCCATATCATCAGCCTAAGGGCAAACAAGCCTATAAGAGGCTGCACGTTTACATAGGCGTACCAGAGGAACTTAAAGACAAGCCTATGGAAACATTGCCTGAGGCAAGCGCCAAAAAACTGAAATGTTCATATATCACGGTCGGAGAACTAGCAAAAGAGATAGGCTGGAATCCGGAGGCAACCAAATGACAAAAATAATACTTACAAGCGGCAAAAGAAAAACTGCAATTGCAAGAGCCGTAATAAGGCCTGGAAAGGGAAGAATACGCATAAACAAGGTTCCATTGGAAATTTGGGAGCCGAAGCTTGCCAGAGATAAAATAATGGAGCCGCTGATGCTTGCGGGAGACGCATGGAAAGAAGTTGACATAGACGTGAAAGTGCAAGGCGGAGGATTCATGGGACAAGCCGAAGCAGCCAGAATGGCAATAGCAAGAGGCCTACTAAAATGGACAAAAAGCAGCCATCTAAAAACACTATTCATAACTTATGACAGAACAATGCTTGCAGGCGACCCCAGAAGGAAGGAAATGAAAAAGTTTGGAGGCCCAGGCGCTAGGGCAAGAGACCAGAAAAGCTACCGTTAAAATTAAGGAGGTAAGAAAAATGATAATCCCCATAAGATGTTTCACCTGCGGCAAACTGATAGGAGATAAGTGGGAAGAGTTCGCTGAAAGGGTAAAAGCCGGAGAAGACCCCAAAAACGTGCTTGACAGCATGGGAATTAAGCGTTATTGCTGCCGGCGCATGCTCCTATCACACATCGAAATCATAGATGAAATACTAAAATTCTATGAAGCTGGCAAAACCGAAATGTCAACTTCCTATTAGGAGCAAAGATCATGTCAACCGTCATTGAAGATGTAATTGCAAGAAAAATTTTCAACAGCAGAGGAGAGGAAACCATAGAAGTCGACATAATAACCGCCGGAGGGTTCGGCAGAGCCTCAGCGCCGTCAGGAGCAAGCAGAGGAAAAGCCGAAGCCACACCTTACCCGAAAGGAGGAGTTGAAGAAGCCATAAGAAAAATCGAACAGGTTATAGCTCCGGAAATTATAGGCTTAAACGCCGACAATCAAGAAGAAATAGACTCGCTTCTTCACTCACTTGACGGAACAAAAAATTTCGCCAATATAGGCGGAAACACAGCTTTTGCCATCTCCCTCGCAGTCGCGGACGCAGCGGCAAACACTTACGGATTGCCATTATTCCAGTATCTGGGCGGATATTACGCGAAGGAACTTCCATATCCGCTGGGAAACGTCCTAAGCGGAGGAAAGCATACGGCTGGAAAGGGCCCAGAAATACAGGAGTTCCTATCCCTACCAGTCGGTGCATCCTCATTTCTAGAAGCCCAAAAGGCAAATGCAATTGTTCATGGAAAAGTCAGGCAACTGCTTGAAAAAAGGGATAAGACATTTACTGGCGGAAAAAGTGATGAGGGAGCATGGACATGCGCCCTTTCAAACGAGGAGGCTTTAGAAATTGTCCATGAGGCTTGCAAGGAAACATCTAATGAGCTGGGCTTTGAATGTCGAGTAGGATTGGATGTCGCAGCCTCAACATTTTGGAATGCCCGTAAAAAACGTTATATTTATAGGGATAAAGCCCTCGACCCAGATGAACAGCTGGAATACATTCTAGAACTTATTAAGAATTATAAGCTTGCATATGTTGAAGACCCATTTCATGAGGAAGATTTTAAAAACTTTGCTGAACTGGCTAGAAAGGCTAAAAACTGCCTCATATGTGGAGACGACCTTTTTGTAACTAATCTTAAGAGATTGCAGAAAGGAATTAAGCTTGGCGCGGCAAACGCCATAATAATTAAGGTTAATCAGATTGGAACCCTAACCGATGCATGGGAAACCGTAAGGGCCGCTAAAGCGGCTGGCTATACCCCTGTAGTCTCGCATAGGTCGGGCGATACTATTGATTCCCATATAGCCCATCTGGCTGTTGGATTGGGCTGTCCCATAATAAAGACCGGAGTTGTGGAAGGGGCCAGAATAGCCAAACTTAACGAACTCATAAGGATTGAGGAGATGCTTGCAGATAGAGCCTTAATGGCTCAGCTTAAAGTTTAGGAGGAATAAAATGTCAGATAAAGAAGAAAAGAGTGAAAAGTCTGAAACCGAGAAAACGGAAGTTGAAGAGCTTCTGCTTCCAAGAGACACAATTTTATCAGCCGGAATCCATATAGGAACGAGAATTAAAACCAAAAATATGGAACCCTTCATATATAGGGTTAGGCCAGACGGCCTCTTTGTTTTGGATATAAAGAAGACTGATGAAAGAATAAGGGTTGCAGCAAAATTTCTTTCACGTTTTGAACCATCAAAAATTGCCGTTGTGGCTTCTAGGCTTTATGGACACCAGCCGGTTAGGAAGTTCTGTGAACTAACCGGGGCAATACCAATAGTTGGAAGGTTTGTTCCAGGCTCGCTTTCAAATCCGCTATATCCAGGCAGAATCGAACCTGAAGTTATTGTTGTAACAGATCCAAGGGCGGATTCGCAGGCAGTTACAGAAGCAGCTAGAGTAGGCATACCCGTTGTTGCTTTATGCAGTACTGACAATAACTTTGACGGAATAGACCTAGTAATTCCGACGAATAATAAGGGAAGAAAAGCCTTAGCGACAATTTACTGGCTGCTGGCCAGGCAAGTCTTGAGGGAAAGAGGCGAGTTAGGTCCGGATGAAGACTTAAATGTTCCAATAGAAGATTTTCAAACTCGGATTGAGGAAGAGTAGGCGAATCATATATGAAGATTAGGCGGCCTTCACAAGCCGGAATGTTCTATGCGGGAAACGCGGAAGACTTGAAAAAGCAGATTGAAGAATGCTTTCTTCATAAGTTTGGGCCTGGAAAAATTCCGAAAGTGGCTGAAAAGGGTCCAAGAAAGATTGTTGGGCTTATTTGTCCGCATGCAGGCTATATGTATTCTGGGCCTGTTGCCGCCCATGCCTATTATCGTTTAGCCATTGATGGAAAGCCGGAAACTTTCGTTATTATGGGTCCGAATCATATGGGTTATGGAAGTGCCATTGCGCTTATGAATGAGGGGATTTGGCGGACTCCGCTTGGAGACATCGAAATAGACTATGATACTGCAAGTAAGATTTTGCGGGTTTCC
>CAYXFE010000058.1:0-6200 GCA_964464195.1 uncultured Candidatus Bathyarchaeia archaeon | reverse complement strand
TGAATCAAATACAGAAGAGGAATGTTTACCTTATCAAGAAGGAGTATGACGAGCAAACGGCGCTTCCAGAAAAGCTTGTCGTTGAAACCGCTAGGCAAAGAACCATAACTACTGATGTGTGGAAGAAGGCGAAGGCTGCAAAGAACTTTTCAATGTTCAAGCCCGAACTCGAAAAACTTTTTGAATTAAGAAAGGAAGCAGCAGAAATACTTATGGATGTAAAGAAGACTCCTACGCCTTATGATGCGCTAATAGACATATTTGAGCCTAAAATGACTTCTGAAATGATAACAAAAATATTCAATAAATTAAAAGACGGATTAACTTCGCTTATAGAGAAATGTTTATCCTCACCTATAAAGCCCGATACGTCCTTCCTAAAACGCAGAATACCAATAGATACTCAGAGAAAAATAGCCGTTGAACTCGCTAGATTCATTGGATATGATGTTGAATCGAAAGAAGCCGGAGGAAGAATAGACGAGACTGAGCATCCCTTCACAACTGGCTACTATCATGACGTGAGAATAACAACCCACTATTATGAAGATAACTGGTCTTCTGCAGTTTTCTCGGTGCTGCATGAGGGAGGACACGCCCTCTACGAGCAGAACTTGCCGGCTGAATGGATTTATCAGCCAGTAGGAACAGCATGCTCGTCAGGTTTTCATGAATCTCAATCAAGATTTGTAGAGAATGTGGTTGGAAGGTCACGCGAATTCTGGACATATTTCCTACCCAAACTCAATGCATTAACTGGAAACGCATTCGCCGACATAGACTTGGATACGTTTGTCCGCGGAGTAAATGAGGTTAAGCCGTCTAAGATTCGCGTTGAAGCCGACGAGGTTACTTACTGTCTTCACATAATTATACGATTCGAGATTGAACGCGACCTGTTCGCCGGAAAAATAGCAGTAGAGGAGCTTCCTCAAGTCTGGAACGAAAAATACGAGAAGTATCTAGGCGTAAAAATAGAGAATGACTCTGAAGGTGTCATGCAGGATACGCATTGGGCGTCAGGCCTGTTTGGATATTTCCCAAGCTACGCGCTTGGCAACATTTACAGCGGCCAGTTATTAGCAAAAATGCAAAAAGACATTCCAGAGTGGAAAACACAACTCGCTGAAGGCAACTTTAAACAAATTAAACAGTGGTTAATCAAAAATGTTCATTCATACGGAAACTTATACGACCCTGCAGACTTGATAAGAATAATAACTGGTGAAGAAATTAATGTTGAACACTATCTCAGATATCTAAATGAGAAATATGCAAGACTCTATGGTTTCTAGCTTCTCCTTAAATTAGAAGTAACCTATTTTTCTCATGTTTGTTTAGATCTTTGTTAAGCGATACGTTTATATTTGTAAACTACCGTCTTCCGCAACTACATCGGATTATACAGAAAAACTTCAGAGGATAACAAACAATGCCCAAGGAAGACGAATTTGAGAAAATATTGTTCGAGGCGATAGAGGAGGGCCTAAATGAGCTTGGGGAAAGTGCAAAAAGAGCAATTTATTTTTATTTGAAGGAGAAATTCGGCATAGACAGCCAAAATATTTGTAGTAATCTACGGAAATTTTCTCGGGGACTAAATAATATCTTTGGAGAGGGCGCCAAGATTATTGAAGGGCTTATTCTACGGGCTTTATTTAGGAAGACTGGATATAAGCCAGAAGATAATTGGAAGCAAATCGACTTTGAAGATAACATTCGCAAAGTTAAGGAATACTTAGAAAAAGCTGAAGATTTTCAAGTTTAGTTTTAAACTTTATTTGTAATCCACAATTCTTTAGAAACTCCGAATTCACTTCTAAATCTGATACTATATAATTGTCTAGTAACGGTTGGAGGCCCAGTGGAAAAATTCGACAAGCTACTAGTGGAAACAATCGATGAAACAATAAAATGGGCATTTGGCGAGTACACAGCCAGCCTAATCTATGAATATTTAAAGAAAAGAAACTGCCCTCTGCACGAAACGCCTAAAAAACTGGAGATTTTCTCATTTGAGCTAAGAATGATTCTAGGAACGGGAAAAGGACAAATTATGGGCTCCGCTCCACTGCTGGAAAAGGCTATAGTTAAGAGGCTATGCAAAAAATTGGGTTTAGAATTTAATGAGAGAGGCCCCGTAAATTTTGCAGAATGTATAAAGAAATTGAGGGAGTATTATAACCATGGAAAAGGAAGAAAACATTGAAATAACCAAATACTACTGCAGCCTTGAAGAAGAAGTTGTCGAAGCAAAAACAGACGACTTGCTTAAAAAAGTTAAAGAGAATTTTATGGAAATTTTTGAATATGCTGGCGACGGAATAGTTGTAATCGATAAATTCGGCAGGTTAATTCTTGCAAACAGAAAATGTGAAGAAATAACTGGTTATAAGCGAGAAAATTTCCTAGGCAAGTCAATAATAAGCGTTATTCATGAAAGGCATCGCCCAAAGTTTGTCAAATTATTCCTTAAAGTTTTAAGCGGAGAAAGAGTAAGAGGAGAGCTTAGAATCATAAACAAGTATGGAAAAACAGTGCCGGTAGAATTTTCCTCGGTTCCAATCAGAGAAAACGGCGAAATAATCGGCACTTTCAGTATTATACGAGACATTACAGCTAGAAAACGTCTAGAAAACAAGCTTAGAAAGTATTCTGTGATGCTAAAAGAAATGCTTAGAGAACGCATAAGGGAACTTGAGGAAATAAAGAAAAGATACTCCGTTCTAGTGGAATATGCCGGCGACGGTGTAGTAGTCATTAGAAAGGATGGCAAAATATCATTTGTAAACAGCAAATTAATTGAAATGTTGGGTTATGAAAAAAATGAAATTCTAGGGAGCCATTTTTCAAGATTTATTGCTCCAGAATACATTAAAATTACAAGTGAAAGATTCCGTAACAGATTAAAGGGCGAAAAGGTTCCCTCAACCTACGAGATTGAGCTTTTGGCAAAAAACGGCGAGAAAATACCTGTTGAGCTTAACGCAACAGCGGTCATTTATGAAGGAGAAATGGTAGATCTCGTTGTTTTGAGGGACATTCGCGAAAGAAAGGCGTTGCAGGAGCAGATATTGAAGACTCAAAGGCTTGAAGCCATAAAACAGCTTGCAACCATGGTGGCGCATGACTTGAGAAATCCTTTAGCTGGAATAAGAAACGCCGCCTACTACATTAAGAGAAAACTTGGAAACGCTGATCAGACTATAAGGGAAATGCTGGAAATAATAGATAGAGAAGTTGTCTTTGCTAACGATATAGTCAATGACTTACTTGATTTCGCCTCGGATAGACCTCTCGAACTCAAACTGGAATCCATTAACTCTTTAATTGAAGAGACACTACGTCTTATTCAAATCCCGGAAAACATCGAAGTTATTAAAGAATTTGAGGAAATTCCCAAAATTTACGTAGACGCAAATCGCTTAAAGAGAGTTTTCAAGAATCTTATTGAAAATTCGATTCAAGCCATGCCAAAAGGAGGAAAACTAACAATTAAAACTAGAAAGAATGAAGACTCTGTTGAAATAATATTTAAGGATACGGGAGTAGGAATTTCGAAGGAAAACATGAAGAAAATTTTCACTCCCTTCTTTACGACAAAGGCGAAGGGAGTGGGAATAGGGCTTTCAATTTGCAGGAAATTTGTTAAGGAGCACAATGGCGAAATTAAAGTTGAAAGCGAGGAAGGGAAGGGTTCCGTCTTCACGGTAATTTTGCCAATCAAAAAATTGAAAGGAGGTGAAAGGCATGAATGAGCAACAGAAGGAAAAAGTGAGAATTCTAATAGTCGACGACGACGAAAGCATTTGCCGAACACTAAGTTTAATCCTAGAAGCTGAAGGCTACGAAACCGACATTGCAAATACTGGAAAAGAGGCAATAGAGAAGACAAAAACAAACTTCTACAACGTGGCGTTACTGGACATTAAGCTGCCAGATATGGAAGGAACAAAACTATTAACAGCCATGCAAGACACGTTTCCCAAAATGATCAAGATAATGGTGACTGGTTATCCATCTCTGCAAAATGCTGTTGAAGCCTTAAATTATGGCGCTGACGCCTACATAATGAAGCCAGTAGATCCAGAAGAACTCCTAAGGGTTATAAAAGAGAAACTCAAGGAACAGAGAGAAGCCAGAAAAATGACTGAGGAGAAAATAGCCGAGTGGGTTAAAACAAGAATAATGCAGCTTGAACTATTAGACAAAGAAACACAGCAATCCAATTTTTGAAAATCATCACCTAAATCCCATCTTAAATATCCAAATTATCCCTAAACAAAAAATACCCAAAAATTACGGCTTCTAAACTTCAACCATTTTGCTTATTTCAAGAAAAAGATAAATAAAAGATAAGAAATTAACTAGCCAGCTTTGTAGGTATAGACTATGATAATCACTGAAAACCTTGAAGTTTCATATAGGCATCGTCAAGAACCAGTTTTAAAAAGAGTCAACGCTACCTTCGATGGCAAAAGTCTAGTTCTCGGACCGAACGGCTCTGGAAAAACAACACTTTTCAGAGCCATATGCGGCCTCACAAACATAACTAACGGCAGAATTCTAATAGACAACCTAGATGTCAAAGAAATATACGCAAAAACCGGAATACTCGCAGTAAACTTTCCCGAAGTGCTTTCCCTTCTCTCAGTTAAAGTTCACGACTTAATAAAACTGTACGCGGATTTGACAAATGGAGATCCGTCAATTGCCTACAAAATTTTACGCGAATTAGGTTTAACCGATAAGATTTTAAGGAGTAAGAAGCTGCGTGAACTTTCAGCAGGTCAAATAAAGGCTGTTTGCACAGCAATTGCCCTCTCAATGAAGGCTAAACACGTCCTGTTAGACGAGCCATTCGAACAGTTAGACCCTGCACGAAAGCATGTTTTAATAGAATATCTTGAAGACTATGATGGAATAGTAGTTTTGAACACTCATGAAACTTGGCTTCTTAGAAAACTTGCTGGATGGAAAGTATTCTTCATGTTTGAAGGATTCCTCTACGGTTCTGTCCTTGTCGAGGATTTACTTAAAGCCAGACTTTCCCTAAAGGATGAGCCTGAAGCCCTAATAAAAATGAAGGTTTCCGGCAGACCCATCAGCCTCATAAGGGGTAGGAGGGGAAAATCTATTTTAAGCTTGGAAAGCCTCGACAAAGTTTATGAGCTTGCTTTGGAGATGGAGAAGAGTTGACGAAGTACTTCAATTTAAACCTTAAATTACTATTAACCAATCCTAGCCTCATCTTCTGGGCCATAATCTTCATAGAATATTGGGTTTTCATGTGGGCATATGTTTTCAGCGCAGGGCTTCCACCAATCGAGGAAGCTGTTAAAAACTATGTTTCTTTGGCTTATGGAAGCCTTGTCGTGATAAGCCTATCAGCAGCAGCCACTTCAATCTGTTACGAGTTAATTTATTCTTCGAAATCAATAAAGTTTGTAACTAAGTATACGAAGCTTTCTCCTTCAAGGTTTTTAGCGGAAAATTTTGCTTCATGCTTCATAGTGTTGCTGTTTGTATCTGCAGTGTTGTTCATTTCGTTAATTGGGCTCTCCTGCTACAAATTTGGAATACTTGTTCTTCCTGAAAACGCTTTAGGTTTAGTAGCCATTTCTTTATTGAGCGCAATCTTTCTTTACGCCTTCTCAGCCTTTCTAAGCCTGCTGCTAGTAGTTTTAAGGGCTCCTAAATCGGCGTCTTTCTTAAGTTTTATTCCTCTAATAATGTCGTTTCTAGCGTATGGTTCACTATGGACTGACTTTAAAATTCTCGCTTACGTGTCGCCATTTAACTGTATTATGGCTCTTTGCTATCACTTCTTTTCGGGTAGGCAGCCTGTTACCGGAGCCTTTCTCATGTCAAATGGAGAAAACTTAATGAGCGTATCTCTCTCAGCTGTTTCTCTAATTGCATGGACGCTAGCCTTACTTATCCTTGTAGTGGTGTTGTTAAGGAAAATGAAGGGAGTTGGAATAGAAGAGATTAGGCTTGTATAAATTTGTTTGATTATTCTGGTATAGCTGAGGTTAATCATAATTCCTTAATAGTTGAATTTGCTTTTACTACTAGGCGTTAAGGGAAAAGCTGAGCTATGCTGATAAAGGAAGTAATACTAGAGAACTTCATGAGCTACGAATATGCTAGAATACCCTTTAAACCTGGAGTTAATGTTATTTGCGGCCCGAATGGAG
>CAYXFE010000057.1:0-6290 GCA_964464195.1 uncultured Candidatus Bathyarchaeia archaeon | reverse complement strand
GTTCCGAAGCCAAAGCCTACAACCACGTTCATATCGGCGGTAAAGTAGTAGAGTAGGCTTACGCCTAGAAGCCCCAAGCCAGTTACGAAAAGTCCGGTTACGAGTCCGCCTTCAATTGCTATTGAGAAAGCCCTTTCGAAACGTTCCTTTGCAGCGTCCACGCTCCGCGAGTTTGTTCGAATCGCGACTTCCATCCCAATAAATCCCGCTAAGCCCGAGAAAGCGGCTCCTAA
This sequence comes from uncultured Candidatus Bathyarchaeia archaeon, assembly GCA_964464195.1. Taxonomy (GTDB): domain Archaea; phylum Thermoproteota; class Bathyarchaeia; order Bathyarchaeales; family WUQV01; genus CAYXFE01. The sequence continues at coordinate 6,057 of CAYXFE010000057.1, read as the reverse complement.
AAGGAATGTTAACGGAATTCTGCTGTCAAATTTTTCAAGCATGAAGCTGGCTGAAAGCATGATTGCGAAAAGGATAACCGTGAACAACGTAATCGCCTTATACTGCCTCTTCAAGAAGGCGGTTGCACCATCCCTTATTATCGATGAAATCTCCACTATCCGTCGGTCTTCTACCTTTGTTTTGATAATTCTTATTGAGAGCAGTATGGCTGATGCTAAGGCTGTTAGGCTGGCGGCAAGGCTTATGATTAGCCATAGCGGAATCATGTTTTCTCACCATAATCTATGGATGAGAAAGGTTTAAAATTTTTAATCGTTTAAAAAATATTAACCTTTCGATAACAGCCTGGAGGAGAAAATAACGTATAGGGCGGTATGCATAATCGAAGATGAAGAAAAGATTAAATTGTTAGCCGACTTTACAAGAGCCGAAATTCTGAGACTTTTAAGCATCAAGCCAATGACAGAAACGCAGCTTTCCCAAAAGCTTGGATTAACCAAGGCGGCGATAAGTTATCATCTGCATCTACTAGAACAAGCAAACATGATTCATATAGAAAAACTCGAAGCTGAAAAGCATGGAATACTGCAAAAATACTATTCGCCGGCAGCCGCCCTATTCATCGTTGATCCCAAGAAAATTCCAAAAGAAGTTAAAGCCTACTTTATACAGGAGCAAATCCAATTTCTGAGAGGCGTTCTTTCAGTTCTCAAAACAGCCGATAATCCACCCATGGTTTCGTCGGCGAATATGGAAAGACTGGCTGTAGCCTTTCTTAACTGTCTCAAAGTGGTCGGAGAAAAATATGCCGAGAAAAAGATTGCAGAGGTAAATGCCGAAGCCATTAGGGTAAAAATTTACCGCGAAGCCCTTAAAAGGTTGATGAGGCGGAAAGAATGGAAGAAAGCCATAGGCGAGAGCTAATCATCCTTTAAATTCGACTTCTACTCGTTCCGGGTTGCTATAAATGTTCATTCTCTGCCTCCTTACAAAGCCGATTAATGTTATCCCAGTCTTCTTCGCAGCTTCGACTCCAGAATCTAGCGGAGCAGCAATCGAGGCTACTATTGGTATTCCGACATGAGCAGCTTTTAAAACCATGCCGGCTGGCTGCCTGCCACTACTTACTAAAATGCTTTTTGAAAAGTCAGCTTTTCTTAAGGCGGCAATTCCTATCGCCTTGTCAACGGCACTATGCCTACCAGCATCTTCGGCAAACGCGACGAGTTTTCCATCCTCAAATATCGCGGCTGAATGCGTCCCACCAGTAACCTTGAAAACTTTAGACAAACGATTAAGCATGTTGGCTAAACGGAGAATTTCTTCGGCTTTAACCCTATACTTTGACTTAACAATTAATTTAGGAATCTTTGAAGCCTCTGCGAGTTTTATTCTGGTTTCGATTTTGCTGGCGCATTTTATCTTTACTGTATCTTCTTCAACTTTGACTTCACTTATTTCGTCAACCGATTTTATTATTCCCTGACTTAATAGCCAGCCGATGGCTAATTCCTTTAACTGGCTTGGAGAGGCAAAAAGCGTAACTAAATGATTGTCATTAACATAAATTTTGATTGAAGTTTCTCTGGCAATAGCTTCTTCAACTTCTTCTATGAGTTTCTTCCGCAAATTAATTCTCAAAGCTTTCACATTAACTGTTAACAAGTTCATTTTATTCTCCAAACCAAATGCTTGCAGTCGCCCTAAAAAAGTTGCGAAAAATAAGATGAGATGCTATTTTCCTTTAAGTTTGGCTATTACTATCTCTGCGACCTTTTTCCCGCTCTGAAGCATTCCACCAAATATTGGCCCCATACGCGGAATATTATATATGGCAGCAGCAGCCATTCCAGCCGCGTAAAGGCCTGAACAAACTTCACCAGTTTTCTCTACAACTAACTTTTCGCCCTCCGCAGCCCACATTGACTTCTCTCCTCGAACATGCAAGTTTAATTCTGGAATCTTTCTGGCCGCAACCGATATGACTTCCGCTTCATGCCCAGTGCAGTCAATTACCGCTCTGGCCTTTATCCCAATCGGGTCTACGTGTATTCCAGCCATCTTTACGGCTGACCATTGAACGACTACGCCGGCTACGCGTGGATTTTCCCCGTCTCTGTAGATTACATCCTCCACAGTTACGCCTAGAACTATTTTTGCTCCCGCGTCTATGGCATTGTTTGCAAGTTTGGCTATCATGGCTGAACTGTCAATTACATATAGATTATCATTGGTTTGTTCAAGTTTGCAGCCCATCTCCTCTAGAATTTCATGCGCTGGAGGCTCAACCACCACCTTGTGAAAGAGCATTCCTCCTCCGCCTATTCCACCGCCAAAAGAAAGTCTTTTTTCGAAAATTACCGTTTTTAAACCAGCCTTAGCCAAGTAGTAGGCTGCTGTCAGCCCGGCTGGACCAGCGCCGACAATGGCAACGTCGACTTCGGATAGGTTTTTCCAATCCTCCGCACTTTTCTCAACTATTATTTTGGAGATTGCTGCTTCGTCAATCATGAACGAGCACCTTGAAGCAGTAAAGGTTGCATCTAGCTAATAAATCTACTAGTCAGCATTTCTTTCCGGCTCAATTAATAATCCTTCAGGCGTGTAGGCTCGATAGTATTTTAGGCGATATTTCGAAATTTTCCTCCTTACATTTGGATAAAGTATAACATATTCTATTTCAAGGTTTTCCGCTAATTCCTGGCTGATTTCTCCGAGTCTTTCAGAAAGCTGCATTAAGCTTTGCTGACTTGAGAATGAAGCCATAACGGCTGGATGACAGCTTATCCCATAGTCCATCAAGTTTTTTAAAGCGTCTAGTTGAAGCTTAAATCCTTCAGGCTTTGCCCCAGTTAAGAGGCTGAACTCCTCTTCGTTACATCCCTTAAGTGAAACCCTAACATGAAGAAATGGCATGTCGCTGAGAGCTTTCGCATAACTCCTATCAAATCCTAAAAGTATCCCGTTAGTTTCAAGAATGAAAAGCAAACGTTTACCCTCAAAATGTTCAAGTAGGCTGAGTAAATGTTCCTTACCAATGGTCGGCTCAGCCCCGCTAACACGAACTTTATCTAAACCGCGTCTCCTAGCCATTTTAATCAAAATTTTTGCAACTCTTTCCGCCGTGTAGAACTCGCCAACATCGGCTGGACCAAACATTATCGGGTCTGAAACCCAGCAGAACTTGCAGAGGAGGCCGCATCCAATAGCGTCGGCAGTAACTATTCCTCCATACCATCTTCCATAACGGAAACGCCAGTACTTTCTCTCCTGAACCTCGCCTACTTGGCGGGTAACAAGCTTTTCTATGGCCTTATGCCTCAAAACTGGATCATATTCTGTCAATCAGCACGCCTAGTCTATTCTAGCTGATTATCCTATATTTAACTCCATACTTCATGCATAATTCTTTAGCTATTTTCTCAAGTCTATCTTGATAACTTCGCGTAGGAGAAGCGTATTTGAATAGTTTCTCATATTTTGGAATTAATTCCGGAAAATCTCTTTCTAGAATCCTATAGTAAAGCTTCTTTCCGGTTTCGGAAAGTGTTAATGCGCCTACGAAAACGTATTTAGCGTTATAATCCTTCGCTGTGGCTATCATTTCTTCGATTTGCTCTGGTGAGTCTGAAATATAAGGCAAGAGCGGGATGTAGGCGATTCCTGCGAAAAATCCTTTTTCAAGGCAGTTTTGCAATGCCTTGAGCCGTTCTTTAGGCGTCGGAGCGTTAGGCTCAAATTTCCTTGATATTTCTTCGTCTAATGATGATATGGAGAATGTGATAAGCACTTTGTGATCAAGTTTATTCTTTAAGTCTTTGGGTAGTATTGCAGTTTCGTCTATTTCTCTTAGTATGTCGAGATCTCTAAGTATTAGCGGCGACTTTGTTAGTGCATGGACTGGAAATTTGTAGTGTTTGACTATCTGAAGCATTTTTCTTGTCAGTTTATATTTCTGTTCTATTGGTTGCCACGCCTCTGTTGCTGAAGAAAATATTATGAAGCCGTGTTCGGCCTTTCTAGCTCTTTTCTGCAGCTCTTTTTCTAGAATTTGAGGAGCATTAATCTTTACAGCCAATTTCTCTTCCAAATTTTCTCCATACTTGCTTCCTCTAATATAGCAGTAAATGCAGTTGTAGGCGCAAAGTTCGTAGGGATTCACTGAATAATCGTCCAAAAACCAGCTGTCACGTTTTCTATGCTTATTCAGAACAGATTTTACCCTTATCTCCTTCACCATAGATTTAACTCCGTTAACTTCTATTAGCAGTTCATGAAATAGTTTATCTTGAAGATTTACATTTATTGTTTGGCAAAATTTCAGTGCGTGGAAATGAGTAGAGAAATAATCGGCCATGGAACCTGGTACGATAAAATGGCTGCACGTATAATTGAGCGTGAGCGCAGGCTAGGCCGAAGTCTAGACATGATTAGAACAGAAATGGGCGTTGGAGCATCCGGCTTTCCCCACATTGGAAGTTTCGCTGATGGTGCAAGAGCCTACGCCGTCACGTTAGCTTTAAGAGAGCAAGGATACAATTCGGAATTAATCGCCTTCTCAGATGACAAGGATGGCCTAAGGAAGGTTCCAGCTGGCCTTCCAAAATGGCTAGAAAAATACTTAGGGTATCCAGTTACCGATATTCCAGACCCATTCAAATGTCATGAAAGCTTCGGCCATCATATGAGCGCTCTTCTGCGAGAAGCCTATGACAAATGTGGAATAGAATACAGGTTTATGTCAGCTAAAGAAGTCTATGAAAGAGGAATGCTAAACAGAGAAATTGAGGAAATACTTGCAAATGCGAAGAAAGTTGGTGAAATAGTAAAAGAAGAGGTTGGACAGGAGAAATATTTGGAGGTTCTCCCATATTTTGCCGTCTGTGAAAACTGCGGCCGCATCTACACAACCAGAGCCTACGAGTTTCTTCCCAAAGAACGGAAGGTTCTCTATGTATGTGAGGGAATGGAAGTTAAGGGGAAATGGCTAGAAGGATGCGGACATAAGGGCGAAGCAGACTATACCAAGGGTGAGGGAAAGTTAAGCTGGAAAGGCGAATTTGCGGCTAGGTGGAGAGCACTAGACATAAGATTTGAAGCCTACGGAAAGGATATAGCCGACTCCGTCCGCGTAAATGACCGCATATGCCAGGAAATACTTGGCTTTCCACCTCCAATGCATGCAAGATACGAGATGTTTCTTGACAAGAGCGGAAGAAAAATCTCCAAGTCGACCGGGAACGTCTTCACGCCGCAGGTTTGGCTTAGATATGGCTCTCCACAGTCCCTGCTCCTTCTAACTCTCAAAAGATTCGTGGGCACCCGCACATTAGACGTTACAGATATTCCACAATACATGATGGAGTTCGACGAGCTTGAGGACATATACTTTGGAAGAAAGAAAATAGCCGACGAGAAGGAAAAAGCAAAGCTTACAGGTTTATACAAGTATTGCTGGCACTTGAAGCCGCCAAAAAAGCCAAGCATACACGTACCATACAACCTACTCGTATACCTGGCGAGAATAGCGCCAAAAGGGAAAGAAAAAGAATTCATAATTGAAAAGCTGAGAGACTACAGATACTTAGGCAGAGACGAAGAACCAACCGAAGACTTATTGAAGAGAATAGAGTACGCCCAAAACTGGGCAACAGACTATGAAAAGGAAATTAAAGAAACCACCGTTAGGCTTTCAGAGAAGGAGAAAAAGGCGATAAACGAACTAATAGAACTCTTGAAGACGGAAGATTCAGCCGAAAAAATACAAAATGCCATATTTCAAATAGCAAGAAAGCACGAAATAAAACCATCAAACTTCTTTAAAGTTCTCTACTTGATACTACTAGGCGTACAGAAAGGCCCAAGACTTGGCCCTTACATGGTTGCTATGGGCAGGGAGAACGTCATACAAGCATTAAAAAGAGCATTAGAATAAAATGGGCAAGCAACAGGAATTTCATTCGTAACTATTCACTGGAATCTTCTAAAGACATGAAAAAGAAAAAATATTTTGATGTCGCAAAGGAAATCTTAGGAGTAGCGTGAAACTTAAATTC
>CAYXFE010000056.1:1964-6300 GCA_964464195.1 uncultured Candidatus Bathyarchaeia archaeon | reverse complement strand
CGCGGAAATTCTGAAGACCGGATTAAAGCCTATGAAGAGGAACTGGGTTCATTTATCACCAACCGTAGAAATCGCCAGACAAGTAGGCCTAAGAAGAACAAGCAAACCAGCTATACTGGAGATAGACGCTGAAAAAGCTAGGAAAAATGGAATAAAATTCTATAAAGCAACAGAACAAGTTTATTTATGCAAGCAAGTTCCACCAAGATATATTAGGCGCATAATTTAGAAAAAGAAGGGGAAATTTATTTTCTTCTCTTAATTACCGCTATGACAGCCACGGCGATTGCTGCTCCGGCGGCTGCCGCTAAAGCGTATTGTAATATGCCTTGTAATGGTGAAGGCGCAGCGGCCGTTAACGCTGAAGTATCGATTATGGTGGTGCTGGCTGTCATTTCCGGGTCATGATAAATCCTGTAGCCTGCCGGATAGCTGTAGCCAGCTAGCAGCGCGAAGCCCTTGTAGATTCCGTGAGGTAATGGAAGTATTATCCTCTTGTAGCCTTGCACTTGGGCTGTCATGTTCATTACTGTTGGTTCTGCTCCTTCGGTTTCTGTGACATTAACCTCTGTAACCCACGTTAGCCTTCCTATCTTTTCCCAACAGTCAAGTAGGTGTAGCCTAGCTGGTTTTAGAACTCTAATCAGTTTTGGCTTTGTGATGTTTGCTTTTTCCATGTCGAATGTTTCTGTTCCATTGGCGGTTTCAGCCACCATCACTCCTGTTCCATTCCTAATTCTCGAAAGCAATTCTTCCCTCAACCACTCGGCTGTCTTCTCTGGAATGTAGTTTCCGACTATTGCGTGCCATTCCAGCAGAAGGCGTGGGTTAGGATTGCTGGGGTCAAAGTCCCATCCAAGTATTTCATGATCATATTTTACGCCGTAGTCAACTCTTGTTCCATTAAATTCTTTAACCTCTATTTTCTCCGAGTCAATTATTTGGTAGCCGTTAGCCGCATCCACGGTTATTTTGAAGCAGGGAACATGCGCTGTTACATTGACAAGCTGCGCTTCAAGATGGAAGGTGAAAGTCAACTTCTCCAGCACGCCGCCAGTAAAGTTGGTGGCTCCAATGTTTATGTAGGGTAAGTTTTCGGCTGTTAGCGAGAATGTCCAAGAGCCATGTTTTCCGTCTGGATCTAGTGTTTCGGTTATGTTGCTTCTGGTCCAGCTTGTGTTTAATGAAACCTTCTTGTAGATTGGTTCATGCCACCAATGGTCGCCGTAGAATATGCCTTCCCGATTGGTATTGCATACTTCATCGCCGTTGGCATCGTAGTATTCGAATATGTCTTCAAGCTTCTGAACCCATATAGTCTTTACAACTATTGGAAGGCGTCCTGAAACTAATCCGCCATTTACATCGTAGGCTTCTCCGATACCTAGATACCTTGTCACTTCGCTGTAGAGAATTATCGAGTTTGGATTCGTTTCGTTTCCCCATATTACGGCGAACTGGGCGTCCTCAACATAGTGCGGTTTCCCTGGAACTTGCCGCTTAAATTTTATGCTAACGTATTCTCCGCCTCCAAAGAGATCAGTGTATCCTGCTTCCTTTTCGATGTATCCCTTTCCGCCAGCTACGCTAACGTAGGTTGCTGCTTGAGCGGTAAGTATCCATGGCGCCGCCAGCAAGAGCACAATGCAGATTGCAATTATTTTCCTCTTCATTTTATCTCTCTCCTTTCTTATCAAGCAAAACTTGGGGCTTCTCTTTATAAAAGGCGACGCACCGGGAGTATGCACCAAAAATGTATACGATAAATAGTTTCTAGAAAGAAAGACTTATTCTTCGAGTTTTTCTTTCATGAGTTCCTCTTCAAGATGTAGAAGAAGCCCCATTCTACGTTCCCATTTGCTGAAAAATCGATACTGAACCAGCATAGCATACAGACTGTAAACTAGAAGTATTATCACGCAGGTTAGGAATAGGACGTCAAGGAATCCCGGACGCCTCAATGCGTGAGGAAGCAAATATGCGACAAAGAATACGAGTAGACTTCCGGAGACTATTATGCCCAACAGCGAGCCTGCTCTGAACTTGCCCCATTCTCTATCCAATTCGTATAGGAAATCATGCAATGACCTTACTGGATAAAGCCTTTCACCTTTTTCCTCAGCCATATCTTCCCCTTCCTAAGCCTATTTTATCGTGGCCACTCATATAGGTGATGCACCAAAAATGTAATGGACTATTCCTATAAAATTGAGGGCAGAGACTTACGAAGTTCAATATAGATTTTCCTCCCTTCTTCAGTTAACGAACATTTTCCATCCTCGCTCTCCTTAACCAAGCCCTTTTCCTTTAAGAACTTTAAATGCTTAAGGAAATCATCATAGGACAGGCTTGTTGCTTTACGCCAAACATAGGTGCGAGGCTGCGGCTTACCATTATAGAATAGAAATTCAAGTATCTCAAATCTTATCTGCACAGGTCCCTTCCGCAGCCTACCCATCAAGAGCACCGCTAAACCGTAAATGCGCACGCTTCAATTTATAGTGATTATTTAAAAAATGTTTGCGCCAGAAATGTTAAGGGAACGAATGAGAAAGATTATTAATTGTTAGGTTTTACCTAATATAGTTCTCTCTAAGGAAGAATGGTTGGAATGTTGGAGGCTGAAGAACAGAAAAAGTTTGAGATGTACTCGGCGAGCATCTGCCCTGTCTGTCAGAGAAGGGTTCCCATGAGAATTTACGAGGAAGACGGAGTTATTTATCTTGAGAAGACATGCCCTGAACATGGAAAGTTTGAGGACGTCTACTGGGGAGACGCTGAACTCTATAAGTGGTTCTTCAAAAACTGGTACACAGCCAGATACATTGGCGATGGATTAGAAAATCCGCATACGGAAATTGTGAATGGATGCCCATACGATTGCGGCTTATGCCCCCAACATAAAACCCACACGGTTCTTGGAATAATCGACGTTACAAACAGATGCAACATGGCATGTCCGATATGCTTCGCCTATGCTGGAGCTGCAAATTACATTTATGAGCCAACCTATGACCAAATAGTCGAAATGATTAGGAATCTCAGAAATAACAAGCCTTGGCCCTGTAATGCTTTACAATTTAGTGGAGGCGAACCAACCCTAAGAAACGACTTGCCAGACCTAATAAGAGAAGCGAAAAAAGCTGGAATAACCCATGTTGAAGTAAACAGTAACGGCCTCCGCTTGGCCGAAGACATAGAATATTTCAGAAAGCTAAGAGAAGCCGGAATGGACACGCTTTATCTGCAATTTGACGGTTTAAGGGAGGAAATATACAAAAAATTAAGAGGAAGAGCCGATCTGGTTCCGATCAAGGAGAAAGTTATTGAAAACGCTAGGGAAATAGGCTTGAAATCCATAGTTTTGGTTGTAACTTTGGCGAAGGATGTGAATGATAAGGATTTAGGCAGCATAATTGATTATGCAGTTAAGAATAGGGACGTTGTTAGATGCGTTAACATTCAGCCCATTTCCATGGCTGGAAGAGCTAGAAAAGAGCAAATGAGAAAAATGCGCATTACAATTCCAGATGCTCTTAAGCTTATAGAGGAGCAAACTCAAGGAGCAGTTACCCGCTGGGATTGGAGACCAGTTAACTGGCCGGTTCCAGTTTCTAAGGGTATGGAAATTCTGAAGAATAGAATGTATCCAGAATTCACTATGCATCCAATGTGCGGAGCAGCCACATTCATAGTCGTAGAAGATGACGGCTCCTACAAGCCTATAACAAAAGTTGTTGATGTAGATAACTTTGCAGACATATTCTGGCAAGTATATTATATGGGTATTGAAGGGAAGAAGACGAGAGCTAAAATGAAGCTTCTAAAGCTCTTATCCTTAATAAAATCTGGTCTTATTCGAAGTCTAATTAAAAACGTGATAACTAAAGGTAGCTATGAAGCCCTAGGTCAATTCATGTATAAAGTGGTGATGATAGGAATCATGCACTTCCAGGACGTCTGGAACATGGACCTAGACCGAGTGCAAAAATGCGCAATACACTACGCTACTCCAGACGGAAAAATCAGGTCTTTCTGCACATACAACAGCCTATACAGAAGCAAAGTTGAGAAAGAATTTGCAATTTCAATTGATGAATGGACAAGCAAGACTGGAAAAAGAATTAATGAACCAGCATAGCGCATTATCTACCATTACCAGCTTACAGATACAAATGGTACCCAGAACGGGTTTAAATTATGGTTTAAGAGAATATTGGATAGTTCAGCGCATGCCATAATCTTGTATGGTTGTTCTTATTGGAGTACTTAACGTAAAATTTTAAATGTCTCTGCAATTATTTATTGTTTGGGAGTTTAGCCTTCAATTCCTGGT
>CAYXFE010000056.1:0-1954 GCA_964464195.1 uncultured Candidatus Bathyarchaeia archaeon | reverse complement strand
GAATGGACAAGCAAGACCGGAAAAAGGATTAATGAACCAGCATAGCACATTATTACCATTACCAATCTACAGATACTAATGTGAAACTTAACCACAGTAGTCTTAATAAAGCCAATGAAGTGGATGCTATTTTTCTAAGATTTTATTAAAAAGGGAAGAGGGATGAATTACGGCTTTTCTGAGCCTTTTCTTTATGAGATATAAGGATGTTGTGGTAAGCATTACAAGGGTCATCAGCATAATGTTTAATGGAAATTCTGGAATCACGTGATATTGGTATTCGTATCCCATTTCTTGGGTTGTAATGGTGTTGTTGAAGTTGTCTTCAGCTATTATAATATACGTAACAGTTGTGCAGTAGGGGAATTCGGGTATTGTGCCATTATAGAGATTTCCCTCTTGTTTTTCCATTTCAACTGTAAACCATGTTTTATTGTCGGTAGTATAGTTTAGAAGTACCCGTTTTACTCCGCTTAGGTCATCAGTTACATTAGCGTAAACCATAACTTTATCTTCTGGATGAACATTGTCACTGGCTGGAATTTGGTATACATTTTCTATGGTCGGAGGAGTTGAATCTACCACTAACTCGAAAACGTATAGGCTGTCGTAGCCTGGGCCGCCTACAGCCGTTATATTACCGTTTCCTGACATTGAAAGCAGAGGGCTAAACTGAAGCAGGTCAAATTCTTCTATCAATTCACCGTTTCGCTTAAAGAAGTATACCTTATAATTGGAAGCTGGACCTACCTCGGTAGTTGCCGATATTACCTCACCGTCATCGCTTATAGCAACATCAAGCACCATTTCACCTTTCAAACTTGACCATTCTCTTTCTGGTGCTCCTGACAAGTTTCTTGCATCTGACCAGAAGCATATGCCTTGACCGGATAGACTGCCGGCTACAACTTCATCACCATCAGAACTCATAGCTACGCAAGCAAAGGCATCGTAATAGCGCCATGAAGCTTTCGGGTCGCCAGTTAGATTTGTAGCATTTGCCCAATAGTGAAGAGTTGTAAAATAGCCAGTTACCGCGACAACAGCGTAACCATCGTCAGACACTGCAACGTCAATAACGTAACATTTATTGTAATTTAATTCGTTGAAGGCAACCCAGCTAGGTTCATTACTTTCCGTAGCGATGTTTGCATCCTTATAGAAAGCTACGAATCCATTTTGCGTATCATGGTATCTTTCTCCTCCTACGGCTACATATCTACCGTCTGAAGACATGTCTACTGCTAAAACGTCGTTTACGTCTAGCGCATCGTCCCATGTGGGACTTTGATCTAAACCATATCTTGCCGTACATGCAGCATAATACCATACACCTTTTCCTGTGCCGCTTACCACAACGTATTCTCCATTATCAGACATGTCTAACGTACCTTTCCAAATAGCGTCGCCTAGGTCTATGCTTGACCACGTAGCGTTCAGTTGCTCGCCGACTCTGGCTGTTGAATCGTTAAAGTAGCGGATATAGCCTTGACTTGTACCGACAACAACGTATTCTCCGTTTGCAGATATTCTAGCAGTTAAAAAGTCTTCTGTCGAGTTCACATACCACCATATTGGTTTCGAGTCATCTGAAGAAAAGTAGTATACGCCAGTATTATTGACTGCAACCAAGTACTTTCCATTCTTTGAAACTGCGACATCATTTACCGTCATAGAATTATTCCACAACATTTTAACTCCATATATCTTGGATGGATAAAAATCGCTTGAAGCCCTCACTTCAGAATTAATGAATAAATTGTGTACCATTATTATTGAAGCTGACACCACCAGTAAACCTAGAATGGACATAAGATTTTTTCTCATAACGATCATCTTAGCCGTTTGTCTAACCGTTTCTATATTTATAAATTTCGAAACCAGTTTAACTTTGCAAATTTGGTGCTCCGGCCGGGATTTGAACCCGGGTCTGCGGCTCGAGAGGCCGCCATAC
>CAYXFE010000055.1:0-6332 GCA_964464195.1 uncultured Candidatus Bathyarchaeia archaeon | reverse complement strand
TCAGCTATGGTCTGGCCGGTGGCAGAAACGCTGCTAACCGAAATAGTTGATAAGCTTCATAGAGGTAAGGCAATGTCAATTTATGTTTCATTAATGAACTTCGCGGGCATATTTGGGCCATCAATAGGAGTAGCCGTCTACAAAATTTACATAACATCAGTCAGCAATCCAGACTTATTCACTGCGCTTAGAATGCCCTTCATATTCTTAGCTATAGTCAGCCTAGCCGCCTTAATTTCATCTCTTTCCCTGCCAAAAGGAAGAAGAGACAGCGCAACCCATGATAAGTCACGCTTCAGCCTTCATGGAATAAAGAATTCATTAAAGAAATTGTCCGCAGAGGCGAAGCGCAGCATCTATACAATCTACGTAAATGGGATAGTTAACGGATTCGGAATGGGCATAGTGAATACGTCAGCCATAGTCTACATTATTCAAGAAGTCGTAAAAGATCCCTCTGGATTGGGACTGCTCTACAGTATAAGTGGAGTAGTAACTATAACATCATCTATCTTGGCTGGCCACCTAACTGATAAGATTGGGAAGAGGAAACATCTCATAATAATTGGATATCTCATTTCAAGGCCAGTATTCTTCCTCATTCCATTTGTTAAGAATCTATGGATGTTAATTGGTTTATATTCACTTGCAACCCTTTCCTTCGGGATTGGAATGCCATTAATGCGTGCTTTGCAGGCGGATTTAACTCCATCCGAAGTTAGGGGAACAATATTTGGGCTACAGCAAACATTCTTTAATTCTGGAACAGCTGTTGGCGCTTTAGCTGGAGGATATTTATGCGCCGCAGTATCGGGGATAAATTTTGAATTTTTCGGGCTAACAGTCAACGGAATAGCCATACCTTTCTGGATAACAGCGATCTTAGGAATTTGCACAACAATTCTCTTCTGGACATTTGTTACTGAGCCGGAAAGAAAGTTTTAAGGCCGTTATATTATCTTAGCCTCAACATAACTATTAAAAATGAAAGTTGGCATGTATTATTCTTCAATCGAGGGAAAAGAATATGGAAATAGAGGGAGAGATGGAAAAAATCATAAGGAAAGCTGTTGACTTAGGTGTTTCATACATTGATGTTCGCTATCAGCGGTATGATTACGAGCTTATAACCGTTGAAAATAGGGCTTTAAAGAGTTATTCTTCAAGAAGGCTGAGCGGGGTGGGAATAAGGGTAGCGCTAAACGGCGCGATAGGATACGCTTCCACTTCCAACCTAACTTACGTAGCGCTTGAAAAAACCTTGGAAAATGCTATTAAAGCAGCAAAATCAATTAAAAAGGAAGAAAAACAACAAATTGAAGCTGAAGCTAGCCAAATTGAAATGAAATCCCCATACAAAATCGACCCATTCGAAATAGCTCCAGAAGAGAAAGTTTCAGCGGCTCTGGATGCAAATAAGGCGGCATGGATTAACGAGAAAATCAAAAGTGCAATGACAAGGCTGGGCATGTCCAGGGATTATAGATTTTTCATGTCATCTGAGGGTTCAAGGGTGATTACTGAAACAAGCATGATAGGCATAGCGCATGAAAGCATCGCTAAATCCAATGGAATAATGGAAAGGGTTCCCTACCAAGAATCCAAATGCGCTGGATACGAATTTATAAGCTCTATGGATTTGAACAAATTTACGGAAGACATCTCCAGACTCGCCGTCGAGGCTGTTGAAAGTAGAACTCCGCCAGCTGGCACATACACTGTAGTGGTAGACCCAAATGTTATAGGCTTGCTTTTGCATGAGGCATTCGGACATGCATCTGAAGGTGATCTCGTTTCGACCAAGGAGTCTGTGCTCTACGGGAAGATTGGTTCTCAAGTGGCAAGCGAGCATGTAACCATAATTGATGAAGGAGTAATCGAAGGCGGATACTTCTATCCATACGATGATGAGGGAGTTAAAAAGGAGAAAACATTCGTTGTTGAAAATGGAATTCTGAAAAGCTATCTTCATAATAGGACTTCTGCTTATCAATTTAATGTCTCATCTACAGGAAATGGCAGAGCTCAAGACTTCGAAAACACGCCTATAGTTCGGCAGACCAACTATTACATGGAACCAAGAAACTACAATTTTGAAGAGCTAATTGAAGATGTAAACTTCGGCATATACATTCGAGGGAAAGGGGCAACTGGAGGACAAGTAGAAGTAGGCATGGGAACATTCACATTCGGCGTTGGCCCATCAAAAATCATAAGAAACGGCGAACTGGCCGAAACAGTCAGAGGAGTAGTCATAAGCGGCTTCATCCTCGAAACGCTAAAGACAATCGACGCTGTAGGAAAAGATTTGACTATCAGAACAAGCATATTTGGGGGATGCGGAAAAATGGGGCAAACAGTCAGAGTCGGCTTCGGTGGACCGCATGTTCGCGTCCGCAAAATGACTGTGGGAGGAAGATAAATGGAGCTAGCTGAACTGGGAATAAAAAAGGCTCTAGATTTCGGGGCAACAGAAGCAGAAGCTTATTTACAGAAAATAAAGCGGCTATGGATTGAATTTGCAGATAAAATTGAGAGCTTCAAAGTTATCGAATCCATTGGATTCGGCTTGCGAGTTGCCATAAACAAAAAATTGGCTATACATTCAACATCAATCCTATCCGAAAAAGAAGTTGAGGAAGCAGCCGAAAAAGCAGTAAAAATAGCTAAAGTGGCGCCTGAAGATCCGCACTGGAAACATCTAAACAGGGAGTTCGGCAAATCTTCAGCGCAAGGATACTTTGACGACAAGTTAGAAGCCATAGAATACAGCGAAATAATTGATAGATTAAGCGCGGCAATTAACAAGATGAAGGAATACGACAGCAGAGTCAAGCCTACCAGAGGAGTGTTCACAGCCTCAATTTCAAACACCCTAATCCTAAATAGTTACGGAGAAAAGAACGAACGAAAAGAAACTCATCTTGCAGTTTGGATGCGTGCAAAAGCCGAGGAGCATGGAGAGAAGAGCACCGGAACAGAACATTGCGAAGTTAAATTTTGGGATGAAATAAACCTTGAAGAGATGGCTGTAAAGGCTGCGGAAAAAGCCGTAAAATTCCTTAAGGCTAAACCTA
Source organism: uncultured Candidatus Bathyarchaeia archaeon (assembly GCA_964464195.1). Lineage (GTDB taxonomy): Archaea > Thermoproteota > Bathyarchaeia > Bathyarchaeales > WUQV01 > CAYXFE01. The sequence goes on along the minus strand of CAYXFE010000055.1, from coordinate 3,255 downwards.
TCAAAAGCGAAAAATTACCAGTTATAATCAGAAATCAAGTATTCGCAAACATTCTCGGAGTAATTCTTAGCGGACCAGTAAATGCCGATTGGGTGCAGAAAGGCAGATCCCCGCTGGCAAATAAGCTGGAAACGCAGGTGGCGGCTGAAAACATAAATATAATTGACGACGGAACCCTACAAGGCGGATGGAGAACTAGACCCTTCGATGATGAGGGACATCCGACTCAGCGAACAATCATAATTGAAAATGGAATTCTCAAAAATTACCTCTACGATTCATACACAGCCTTAAAAGACAACGTGAAATCGACGGGAAACGCGTTTAGAAGCCAATACTGGATGGCTCCGCAACCCTCACCAACAAACCTGATGCTAAAGCCCGGAGATACGAGCCCAGAAGAAATTATTCAGGAAACAAAAAGGGGAATATTCATAGAAGAAACAATAGGCGAATGGCTCTCAAATCCAGTCAGCGGAAACCTAAACGCAACAATAACCCACGGCTACCTAATAGAAAACGGTGAACTAACCACGCCGATAAAGGGAATAGTAATCTCAGGAAACTTCTACGAAATCCTAAAAGATGGAATAGAACTTATAGGCAACGACCTAAGAAACAGCAGTCAAAACTACGCGCCAACAGTAAAACTAAAAGAAATAACCATAGCAGGAAAATAAACTCAAATCCGCCTTTTCCCTCTTTATTGAATAATCAAAACAGCTTTAAATAAGAAGTATAATTTCCGAAAATGATGAAGATGCCCCGGTAGCTAAGCCCGGTTATAGCAGCGGCCTTGTACTCGCCTAAGACAGGAAAGCCGCAGGTCGCGGGTTCAAATCCCGCCCGGGGCTCCAAGTTTACGCTATTTTGATTAAATTTTCTCGTCAGTTTACGATTTTGAGGCTTTACGGGCGAATGTTATATAGCCTGTGTGTCCGGTCATGAGGGTTTGCGGCCTTGTTTTTCCCTTTTCAATTTGCATTCCGCGAAGTAAGCATTCAACTGTTTCGATTCCCACAAAATTATTTTCTTTAAGCGCCTCAACTGTCTTCACAACTTGGTCGATTGTTGGGCTGAAGCTTACGAAGCTTCCGCTGGGCTTTAGGGCTTTATGGGCATGTGGAACGACAAGCCATGGAGTTGCCAAGTCAAGGATTACGGCGTCTACATTTCGCTCTTCTATTCCTTGTGTGATGTCTTTATGCTTTAGTTCGACAAAGTCGGCTAGTCCGGCTCTTTCAATGTTTTTCTTGGCGGTTTCTATGAATTCTTGTCGGATTTCGTAGCTGTAGACTTTGCCGTTCGGCTTAACGTAGTGGGCTAGAGCCGAAGTTAGGGCGCCTGTTCCCGTTCCAGCCTCTACAACGCGGCTTCCCGGCCCTATTCCGCTGTAAAGAACTATTAATGCTATGTCCTTTGGATAGATTATTTGCGTCTTTCTGAAAGATTTGAATATGTAGTCGCGTATTAGGGGTTTAAGCGCCACAAACTTTGCGCCCGTATTGCTTTCTATCCAGCATCCATACTCTTTTCCAATTAAATCGTCAAGTTTCACATATCCCTTATGAGTGTGGAACGTTTTATCCTTCTCAACTTTAATCAGATAAGTTCTTTTAGGTGTTAGAAAAAGCAGCACATAGTCTCCTTCACGGATTTTCTCTCGCATTTTTCTCCCAAAATAATGGATGGAAAGGGTTTTATTAAGGCGTATACTTGAATGGATGCTTCGCCCTATCCTTATTCTCCATTATCTCATTTACGTTCGGCCTTGCCTCCATGGCTTTTCTAATCGCGTGCCTCATAGCCTTATAATTGTTGATGTAGACACGGTGACGGTTAACGGCGGCTGGATGGACAAAGACGTTTGCAATTATTATCAGTTCTTCTGCAAGCTCTTTGGGTATGGTTCCATCCGCTACGCTGTCAGCCACAGCCTTAGCAACAGCAGCCTGCGCCGGCCCATAAACCATGCTTGCTTGACGCATACTCTTAATGGTGACCGTTGGGACTATCAGCGTTATTGGTTTCACTGTGAGATTTGGCTCAAGAATTGCCATTAACGGCTCATGCCCAGGCGTCGGCGCAGCCTTAGCCTTGGCGTAGGCTTCTCCTACTGGCCCATCCTTCTTTCCTATCACAAGGTCTATATGGGCAACTTCCGGTTCTTGCCCAGCCAATGCTTCGCCTATTCTAAGCTTGAAGTCGCGAATTATTTCCGGGGTTATGCCTATCGCTGTAAATCTTTCCTCTAAAACTTTTTCTTCATATTCTATCTTGATTGGTTTAGGCTTTATCTTTCCAAGCTTTTCGAGTTCTAGGCGTAGTTCTTCTCTGTTTTCATAGCTTAGTTCTCCTCCAACGCTTAATGGTAATCTCACTGGTCCAACTTTTATTCCCATCATGTTTAATGCCTCTTTTGTGCCTACGGCTCCGCTTGAAGTTATTATTCTAGCTATTTTCTGTACTTTAAGCTGGATTTCTCTTGCTTTTTCAATTTGTCCATTCTTGAACGCCTTATATAGTTGGCTCCAGATGTCGCCCATGAAGTTGGCGCTGGCTAGAATTGCGCCTGAGGCACCAGAGGCAAGGGCTGGCAGGACTACTTCGTCGCATCCGCACATCACATTTATTTTGTCTCCAACCTTCTCCAAGACTGCAAGCATGTATTTTAGTTCGCAGCTGCTATCCTTCAAGCCCACAATGTTTGGTATGTCAGCTAAGTCTTCAACCATTTGCCATGTAAGCCAAACGCCAGTGCATTGCGGAATATTATACATGATTAATGGGAAATCCACGCTTGTAGCTATCGTATGATAATGCTGATAGATTCCACGATTTGTCGGCTTGAGATAAAACGGAGTTACGACAAGCGCAGCCTCAGCGCCCACATCCTTTGCATACTTGACCATTTCAAGCGCTTCCATAGTTCCGGAGGCACCCGCGCCAGCTACTACAGGAACTTTGCCGTTAGCCTCATCAACAACGATTTTGATTACACGCTTTCTCTCCTCAACTGTTAAATTTACGAATTCACCTGTTGTTCCGCATGGAACAAGCCCGTTAACGCCCATTTCAATGCAGAAGTTCACCAGATTTCGAAGCCTTTCCTCGTCAACTTGCTTTCCATCATCCGTAAAGGGAGTTACGAGAGCCGGATAGATTCCTTCTGGCTTAAACATAACATTCTCCTCGACGACTTGATATCTTTTGAGGAATTAAGTTAAGAAAAGAGGATTAAGTTAAGGTTTTGGT
>CAYXFE010000054.1:0-6371 GCA_964464195.1 uncultured Candidatus Bathyarchaeia archaeon | reverse complement strand
GTGTCTATGTAGAGAGCTCCTCCGCCTAGTCCTCCACGTTCCGGTGGTAACTGCACATTTACGCAGAGCTGATGGCATATTTGGCTTTTTCCGCTTCCGTATTCGCCGTAAAATTCCGTTATTGTCTGGGTTTCAAGTCCGCCTCCGAGCAGCTGGTCTAAAGCCTTACTTCCAGTTGTAAGCCTTAACACATTCTGTCTCATTTTTAGGAGTTCGTCTGCGCGGATGAATGAAAGAGCCATTGAAGAACGTGCCCTACGTATTATTTCTGAAGCCTTCTTCTCGCTTATGCCCGCCTGCTCAAGCTCCTTTATGGTTGCTGTTGCCAGAGACTCAACTGTGTGGAAGCCAAGCTCCTTAAGCTTCTGCGCTGTGGCTGGCCCTATGCCTGGAAGATCCTCTAGAAGCTCATATTTTCTAATTGGTTTTTCCTCATTTGTCTTGGACATTTCTATGCACTTTCATTTCTGAAGTTTGAGTTAGCAGTATTTAAATTAGACGAATATAAGAAAAAGCGAATCTCGGAGAGGTGGGTTAAACTATTTTGTTAGACTAGATTTTCAGCATCTAATGCGTCTCAATCACCGTAACTTTTTCTATATCTTTCATCCATGGAATAATTACTGGCCATTTAGCGAGTTCCTCGGAAATCTCCTTCTCCAATTCTGTACCTTCTTTCTCTTTTGCCTCTTCAACAAGAGAAATTACAATAATCGCTTTTTTGATCATCTCATCACCAGCCTAGGGAATGAATAAATCAGCGGTATTTAAACATGCATGAAAACCTGTTATAGAAGAAATTCCATTCCAAATTCGAATTTTTACAATTTAAGCCGAAAACTTTAGCGTCAGAATTGTGATAGTAAAATGTATAAGTGGATTTTGCTAAACTTTAAGTTTCTAATTTGGAGGTAAAGCGTTTGATAACTTCGGAGAAAATTGAGGATTTGGCAGTAACCCTTTTGAAGCTAGCGGTTACAGAGCTCCCCCCAGACATTAAAGAAGCACTAAAAAGGGCGTATGAAACCGAAACAAGCGAGTCAGGAAAGACGCAACTACAAGCAATACTCGAAAACGTTGAATACGCCGAGAAAACTAGGACGCCCATATGCCAAGATACAGGAACAATAATTTTCTATATTAAGGCTGGAGCCCAAGCCAAAGGCCTAGAACTCTTCGAAGAAGCCTTAAGAAAGGCTACTATTAGAGCAACCAAAGAAATTCCATTAAGGCCGAACGCGGTTAATCCATTCACGCAGAAAAACAGCGGAGACAACACTGGACGATTCATACCTTACATTCATTGGAAGATAGTTCCCGGAGAAGAAATAGAAATAACAGCCTTTCCAAAAGGCGGAGGTTCAGAAAATGTCTGCGTTTCGGGCATGTTGGTGCCAGGAGAGGGCGTGAAAGGACTAAAAAGATTTGTTGTTGACGCCGTAATGAAGGCTGGCTCAAAACCATGCCCACCAAACATTATCGGAGTCGGCATCGGTGGAGGAGCAGACATATCCATGAAACTAGCGAAGGAAGCCCTATTAAGGCCTTTAAACCAGCCTAATCCAGACCCAGAAATAGCAAAGCTTGAACAAGAGCTTTACGAAGCCCTAAACATGATTGGAACCGGCCCCATGGGATTGGGCGGAAAAACTACAGTATTAGGCGTACACATTGAATATGCTCATAGGCATCCGGCTAGCTATCCAGCCGCTGTGGCCTTCCAATGCTGGGCTGCAAGAAAAGCAACGGCTAAAATATTCCCAGACGGAACATATGAAATTCTAACGCATAAATATCCGTAAATCATGAAGAGGTGAAAAATTTGGCAGTTTATCATCTTAAAACCCCGATTTCGGAAGAGGAAATTAGAAAGTTGAAAGTTAACGACGTAATCTATATTACTGGCATGATGGTTACTGCCCGAGACCAAGCCCACAGAAGAGCTCTAGAATACCATAAGCAGGGGAAACCATTGCCAATAAATCTTGAAGGCTTGGCCGTTTATCACTGCGGTCCAGTAGTCAAGAAGGAGGATGACAAGTGGATTTTTGTTTCAGCAGGTCCAACAACCAGCACAAGAATGGAAATTTTCGAAGATGAATTCATCAAGAACTTCAAGGTTAGAGTCATAATTGGAAAGGGCGGCATGGGACCGCGAACTACAGAAGCTATGAAAAAATATGGTGCAGTTTATGGAGCCTTCACCGGAGGCGCTGGAGCCCTAGCTGCAAAGGCCGTTAAGAACGTTAAGGCCGTTGAATGGTTCGATTTGGGCATACCAGAGGCGATGTGGATACTGGAAGTTGAGGACTTTGGGCCTTTAGTTGTTGCGATTGATTCTCATGGAAACAATATTTTTGAGGACATTAAGCGGCAAATGGAGCAAAACAAGGCGAAGGTTTACCAAAAGCTTGGAATAGAATAAATCCTTACCCTATTTTTTAATTACCGTTGCAAGCGGAGCTTCCAGCACTACAGCCTCTACCTTCCCGGCTGTTCTCTTCTCTTTGATTCTTTTTGCCATCAGACGGGTAATGTAGCCCGCAAGCTGATTTCTGAGCTTTACCGATCTTACTTCGGCAAGTTCCATAAGAACCCTCTTGTTAGATTCGAAATCGTCTGTAAACTTGTCTGGAAATTTTTCTAAGAGCAGCTTCGCGTATCTTTTGACTATTTGAGTTTTTATTCTACCCATTTTGCTCTCACCTTCTAGAATGGAGATTTTAGCTAAAAAATTGGGGATTTTAGAATTCTTCGAATTTACTTTCTGATTCTTCTTCAGTCTTCTCCTTTCCCTTCTCTTTTTCTTCCATACCCTTAGCGGCGACTACATCGTCGATTCTTAGTATCATGCATGCCGCTTCGGTAGCAGACTTGATGACTTGCTGTTTAACTCTGAGCGGCTCGATGACGTGGAGTTCGCGCATGTCTCTTACCTTTCCGGTGAATATGTCTACGCCGTGATAGACGCCGTCTTCTTCGTTATGTTTTGCTCTCAATTCAACCATTATGTCGATTGGGTCTAATCCGGCGTTTTCTGCAAGCGTTAACGGTATTGTTTCCACGGCTTCAGCGAAAGCTTCTATGGCTAATTGTTCTCTTCCGCCTACGCTGCTTGCGTAGTCGCGTAGATGCTTTGCGACTTCGGCTTCGGGTGCTCCTCCGCCATAGACTACTTTTCCGTCCTCAAGCGCGTTTCTGACTACGCAGAGTGCATCATGCAGCGACCGCTCAGCCTCGTCTACTACGTGTTCTGTTCCTCCTCTAAGCACTATTGTCACTGCCCTCGGATTCTTGCATTCTCTTACGTATACTAGCTTGTCCTCGCCTATCTTGACTTCCTCGACTATTTTTGCTTCTCCTAGGGATTCTGGACTTAGATCTTTTATGCTTGCAACTATTTTTCCGCCAGTTGCCTTCGCTAGTTTCTCCATGTCGCCGCTGCTGACGTTCTTAACTGCCAATATGCCCTTCTTGGCTAGGAAGTGCAGCGCAACGTCGTCTATTCCTTTCTGGCAGAAGACAACATTCGCGCCTGTTTCGGCTATTTTGTCAACCATTTCCCGAAGCATGCGTTCCTCTTCATCTAGAAACATCTTCATCTGTTCTGGCGATTCAATGTTAATTTTTGCGTCAAACTCTGTCTTTTCTATCTCCAATTTTGCATTTATTAGGGCAATCTTTGCATTTTCAACTTGCTTTGGCATCTGCGGATGGGCAACTTCCTTGTCGATAACTATTCCTTTGACTAGCTCTGTCTCCTCTAGGCTTCTGCCATGCTTTTTAACAATTTTTATGAGGTCTATGTCTGCCTTCAGTCCAGTTTCTGTTTTCTCCGCTATTTGTTTAACTGCCTCCACAGCGAGCTTTGCAAAGTGTTCCTTCGCCACAGTCACGCCTTTGCTGTTCATTGCGGTGATGGCTACTTCCCTAAGCAACTCTTCATCGTCTGGAGCAACCTTCACAGATATTTTCTCAAGAACTTCATGAGCCTTCTGCGCAGCCTTCTTGAATCCTTCAACTATGACTGTTGGATGAACATTCTGGTCAAGAAGCTCCTCAGCCCTTTCAAGCAGTGCGCCGGCAAGAACCACAGCGGTTGTTGTCCCATCTCCCACCTCATTGTCCTGAGTTTTTGCAACTTCAACTAGCATTTTTGCGGCTGGATGCTGAACGTCAAGCTCCTTCATTATGGTTGCGCCGTCATTGGTTATGGTTACGTCTCCGAAGCTGTTCACTAGCATCTTGTCCATTCCGCGCGGGCCAAGAGTCGTCTTTATCGTCTCAGCTATTATCCTAGCTGCCATAATGTTGTTTTTCTGAGCTTCACGCCCAGTTGTTCTGGTTGTTCCCTCTTTTAGTATTAAAACTGGAACTCCAGATGTCATGGAAGGAGTAGCAGCCATTCCATATTCACCCCCTCAAGGGCGAATATGGACGTGAGCAAAATGCTAGCTGAAAAATTCCAATATTTAAATTTTACTAGTACTTTCCGCGAAAACAACATTCAAACAAGCTATAACCAATAATCCGTGTTTTCTTCGATTTTTAAGCTGAATTTCAAATATGAAGCGTAAATTCATAATGTTTTAAGCTGAAATTGAACCAGCCTTGAATGAGGAGAATAGAATGAGAGGAAGCAAAGCTCTACTTCTAGCCGTATTGCTAGCATTTAGCATGTTCATGTTTTTAATCGATTTCTTCCCTGCCGTAAGTGCCACCTATGTGGAGGGCGTAATTACGCATGATACCGTCTGGATGCTTATAGATAGCCCCTTCATTGTCATAAATAATGTAACAGTTCTTCCCGGCGTTACCTTAACTATCGAGCCGGGCGTTGAGATTAGATTTGGAGGAAATTTCTCACTAAATATTCAGGGGAGACTGATTGCTGTAGGCAATGAGGATAGAAGAATAACATTCACATCTAACAGGTATGAAGCTGAAGCTGGAGACTGGGTTGGAATCAAATTTAGCAACATAGCTGATTCATACTTATCATATTGCACTATTAAGTACGCCGTTCATGGAATAACCGTAGAAAACAGTTCCCTGACAATTTCAAACTGTGAAATAACTGAAAACCTTAAAAGTGGAATAAAAATTGTCGGCAATTCCAACTTAACAGTAAACAACAGCAAAATAATGCTGAACGAAAACGGAATCATGCCAATAGACCTCAACATAAACTCAAGCCAACAGGTAACTATACAGAATACGGTTATATCTTCCAATTCTTTCAGCGGAGTCCTCATAAACGGGTCAATTTGGAACCTCAACATCATAAATTGCAGCCTTATGTCAAATGAAGTAGGAATATACGTTTCCGGAGAAACGAACGCGAATATTACCCATAACTCAATAGCATACAATGAAATAGGCGTTCTTTATGATCATGTCTCTCATGCTTCCTCAATCAACTACAATGACATATACAACAATACTCTCGCCATGCAATCGGTTAACAGCACAATTCCAATCAACGCAACATATAACTACTGGGGAGATAAAAGCGGACCCTATCACCCATCATTAAACCCCAACGGAAAAGGCAATCCTATTGAAAGCAATGGAACAGACATAGATTTCATACCCTTCCTATCTCATTCAGTTCGCTATATTAATCAACCTCCAGTCGCAAGGTTACTGTCCGACAAAATTACCGTTGCGCCAAATCAGGAAGTTCTATTTATCGGAACAAATTCAAGCGATGACGGAAGAGTCGACTATTATCTGTTTGAATTTGGAGACGGAACAGACAGCGGATGGACAACCCTTTCGGCGATGACCCATAAATATTCTACGAACGGGAGCTATACAGTTAGACTTACTGTTTTAGACGATTTTGGAGCTAAAAGCAACGCGGCCGAAGTTACCATAAATGTTCAAAATCTCCCCACGCTTGATGTTTCTCTAACGCTTTCCACAAGCACAATTGATGTATTGAAAAACGTTTCCGTAATTGTTCAGGTAAAAAGCGGAGGAACACCTATAGAAAACTCTTCTGTTAGACTTTTTTCAATAAATGGCGGCTGCTTTATCTCTGAAACTGGCTATACAAACGAGACTGGATATTTTGTTACAACCTTCACAACTCCAAATGTAACAGAGGAAACCAACATAATGCTCGTTGCAACAGCTTCAAAGGAAGGATATGCTGACGGATCCTGCTATAAATATGTGAAGGTTTTACCTCCGCTTACAATCGACCTTGAAGTTGAGCCCAAAATTTTGAAGTCTGAAGAAACTGTAAATGTGAATGTATATGTTACCCATCTTGAACAGCCGATTCCAGAAGCCACGGTAGAGGTTTCATCTAATCTAACCGGAGTTTTCTCGGCCAGCGGAGTTACCGATATTGATGGAAAATG
>CAYXFE010000053.1:0-6518 GCA_964464195.1 uncultured Candidatus Bathyarchaeia archaeon | reverse complement strand
ACAAAATCTTAAGAAAATCTTTTGGTAGCCCGGGGGAGATTCGAACTCCCGTCAGCGGGTCCAAAGCCCGCTATGCTTGTCCACTACACCACCGGGCTTCTCTACATATGCAACTGCTGTTCAAGAGTGAATTTTACTCAGGTTACGTTTAAACCTTTACTTTTAGAAATAGGAAGTTTTTATGGTTTTTAATCCTTCTAAACCGTAGGATAGCTGCGTATTGAAGATTGTTCTTATTGCTGAGACAAATTTTTCGTCGTGAGCCTTTGGATTGAATAGCATTAATATTGTAGTATTTCTTGTTGAAGTTTCTTCCATAATATATGTTAGGAATTTGTATATTTTGGCTGGTTGCGAATGGAAAGCGAGTATGGATAAATTATCGAAAATTATACATTTTTCCTTTTCAACGCTTGCTATTTCACGTATTTTTCCAAGCAGTATTGAAAGGTTTTCTAGGGGAACTAGAATTTCATTGCCAAGCGCAGATTTTTCTATGGTTGTTGTTTGAGTGCTGAGCAAGTAAAACTTTACTTTTGCATGTTTTTTGAAGAGCCTGTGTAGTGCACTGTTGGGAGTTGTAAATATGTAAATTTCCTCTCCATGGGCAAGCGATTCAATGATGAAGTCTCTAACGATGAGGGAATAATTCGATGAGGGGTCAAATTCTAGAAGTATTCTTTCACCCTTAATTTTTTCATGCTTCAATCCAAGCTTTTGCGAGAAAACTTCGAATGCACTTACAAGTATCGTTGACTTACGGAAAGCGTAGGCTATTGCCAGATAAGAGCCTGCCGTAACTAGAGGCGAAACAAATGGAATACGCAAATTAAGTAGCATATCAAATAGCACGTTAAAAATTAATGATGAACTTGAAATCATGAACATGCTTGTTCCAAAAATGATGCTCGCCGTTTTTATCCTTGAATCCTTTGCCCCTTTAGAGTAGATAAGAAATTTTGAGACTGGATAAATCCATACTAGAATTATGCAGATTAGAAGATAAAGCGAAAACCAATCTTCATATATCACAAAAATCAATCCAGACTTTTCGTCAATATGAATCTGTAATTGTGGAATTTGAGTGAGAAAAGCCGGAATCCACGTGATAATTATCCCTAAAGCTTCAAATACCAAATAAAAATGGAAAAGTTTGTCCCTTCTTTCTAATGCAGCGTTAAGCAAGCTTCTTAAATCTTTCTTTTCCGGATAATCAATCATGCTGGCCGAAGATAATCCGGCTAGAATTGCTGAGAAAAGAGCTAGAGTTACGCATGTTCTCTCGAAGGTTTGGGCCATCGAGGGAAAGGTTTGCGGAAAGAGCGAAAATGTTATCATTCCGGAGAAGGTGAGGCATGAAGCCGCCATATAAATTCTTATTTGAGAGAAATATGAAAGTTTTTGTTTGTAAATGAATACTGCAGCGCCTAAAGAAGCAAGTAGGGCTAAAAGCTTAATTGCTAGACTTAATTGATTCATTAGAACGCCCTAAATTAATGGAACTACACTTATTCCGTTTTTGTCTATGATTACGTTATGATACTTTCTGCTATGGTTTACTCCCCGCATCTTTCTTACAAGAAGCCTCCTTTTAAGCTCGTAATTTTCCAGGAAATTTTCAAGAGTTATAAGTGCGTCAGCAATAAACTCTTCGAATCCTAAACCCAAAGTTTTCGCGCCGGTTGGTATGCTGCATGTTGCAATCGTAGTTACTTTAATTCGCTTAAACATCCTATACAGAAAATGCATAATTGTTCTATACTCGAATTTTCCCTCACATGCAGCGAGGAAGGCGTTGATTGAGTCTATTACCAGCCTCTTGGCGCCAAAATCCTCAACATTAGAAAGTATAAATTCCAGATTCAGTTGGAGATTTGACCCTTTAAATGCTTCTAGGTCTAATATTCTTACCTTGTTTTCTTTTTCAAATCTTCCTAATTCGAGGCCTAAACTTTCCATATTTCTCAATAGGGTTTCTCTATCTTCTTCAAAGGTTGCTATTATCCCCTTTTCTCCATTTTCGGCTCCGTAGCATATGTATTGGGAGCAGAAGATTGTTTTTCCGCTTCCGGTGTCGCCCGCGAGTAATATGAAGTCTCCTTCGAAGAATCCGCCTTCTATTATTTCATCTAATCCTTTTATTCCAGTCTTTATCTTTCTAGTCAAACTGTTATTCCCGACTCTTGGCTATTTTGGGACGGAATTTAAACTTTCAGAAAATTTCGAATTTGGAATCTAAACAAGTCTTATAGAAACTTTGATATTTTATGCTGGAGCGTTTATCTAATGAAATGGGAGTTTATCTCACACCGATAATTGTTAAGCATGTTTTGCGGCTTGAAGATTTGAAGGGTAAGAGCTTCGCCGTAGACGCCAACAATTATCTCTACCAATTTCTCGCCTTAATTAGGCTTCCGGACGGTACTCCATTGCGGGATTCCGATGGGCATGTAACGTCTCATCTAGCTGGCTTAATTTTTAGAACAACACGTCTTCTTCACGATTATAACATAGATTTGGTGTTTGTTTTTGATGGAGAACCTCCAAGCCTTAAAATGGCGGAAATATCCAAAAGACGGGAATTAAGAGATAAAGCCTATGAAGAATGGATTAGAGCCCTACAACAGGGCGATTTGGCGTCAGCCTTTTCTAAGGCGATTGTCACAAGCAGATTAACCAGCGAGATGATTGAAGACGCCAAGCGACTGCTTGATTTGCTGGGAATCCCCTACGTTCAGGCGCCAAGCGAGGCTGAGGCTCAAGCTGCCTATATGGCTATTAAAGGCGACGTTTGGGCGGCAAGCAGCAAGGATTATGATTCCCTACTTTTTGGCGCACCAAGACTTTTGAGATACTTGACGATAACTGGAAAGGAATATTTGCCAAGTAAGGGAACCTTTCGCCCATTATATCCAGAACTTATTGAACTTAACGAGTTCTTGTCAAAGCATGGAATTTCACGCGAGCAGTTAGTGGACTTGGCAATTCTAATTGGAACGGATTTTAACGAGGGCATCAAGGGAATAGGGCCTAAAAAGGCTTTAAAGCTCATAAAAACTTATGGAAGGCTTGAGAATCTTCCAGATAAAATATTTGAGAGGCTTACTCCAAACTTTGAAGAGATTAGGAAGATTTTCTTGGAACCAAAGGTTACGGATGATTACTCTCTGGAGTATGGGGAGCTTAAAGAGGAGGAAGTTTATCGTTTTCTATGTGATGAAAGAGATTTCTCTAGAAAGAGAGTTGAAACTGCAGTTAAGCGAATGAAAGCTTTCTATTCTAGAAGAAGCCAAAGAAAGCTTGGAGAATGGTTCAGGTAGATTCCGTCTGCTTTTTAATTTGCTTTTTTGCGTCTTCTACACAGAAGCATTCATCCTCTTCCGGCGTCCAGTTTTCGCAACACCAAAGAGTGGGAACCACCGGATTTAGCCTTCTCACAAGTCTGTAGGTGCAGAAAATCTTGCTTGGATACTCATACACATTATGATATGAACAGTTTCCACAATATTTTTCCCTTTTTTCCGCCTTGTTTCCCATTTAAATTCCTCCTTTCGGATGCTGTTCTCTATGAAAGTTTTCTCCAAGCCTCTCCATGACTGAAGCAACAATTATTGGGAAGACCATTACGGCTTCTCCTGTAACCATTATTTTGCTGGCTTTTCTCTTTACTTTTCCCCAGCTTATTGTCTCTTCTAGGGTTGAGCCTGAAAGCCCTCCGGTTTCCGGGCGATCCATAGTTATGATTATGGCGTAGTCTATTCCCTTTCTTGCAGTGACCGCTGCATGTTGTATAGTGTTGCGTGGGACACCGCCGCCTATAATTATCATTCCGTTCCTTTCAGAACGCCTAAAAATGTCTATGAAGATTGGAACTTCCTTGAATGAATCCACCTTTAATGTTTCTTCTGGCTTTACTCTTTGGCTATGCAGATAAAATGCGTAGCTGAATTCGCAGTCTCTGGCGGCCGGCATGAAAATTGGAGTTTTCATCTCGTAGGCTGCGCGTAGAATGGAGTTTGGGTCGTTTAGGCGTTTTCCGAGTTCCCACGCGAGTTCATGGGTTGCCAAGCTTCTACCCTTGTATTCTTTTGCTATTTCTTCGAAGTATTGAACGAATTTTTCGTCTGCCTTTATGAAGTCCTCTTCTGGAACAAATATGTCGTATATCCTGTAAATGTGATACTTGTAAAGCAAATAGTCGTCTACGAACCAGTGGCCTTTATAGTGGTGTCCTCCTATGGCTTCTATGAAGTCATGTATCATGTTTGCGCCTGTGCTGACTATGACATCTATCATTCTCTTTCGTATGAGATCAGCTATGACTGTGCGGAGTCCGGCTGGAACTACGGCTCCAGCCAATCCTAAATGTATTGTGCATCCGTCATCCCTTAGCATTTTTTCGTAGATGTCGCATGCTGTTGCCAGTCTTCCTGCGCCGAAGCATCCGGACATGCTATATTGATTTATTAGCTCGTTAACGGTCATTCTGGGTTTAAGCCTAATATGCCTAACCGGTTCGGCTAGAAAGTCTTTTCTCTGCACATTTATTCCCTCGGATATTGAACCTAGTTAGAATAGGGTATTAGGCAAAAAAGGTTTTTGTGAGAAATTGATGCATGCTTTACGCTAGGCTTTTAGTCTTGTAGAATTTCGCTGCGATGGCTTCTTTCACGTTTATTCTTCGGTTTCGGCTTCCTCTTTCTGTTCCGCTTCGCCTACGACTTCGGCTTCCGCGAATCTTCGGCTTATTCTTGTTATTTTTATTTTTACTTTGTCTCCTGGCTTTGTGTTTGGAACGAATGTCACTAGACCCTTTATTCTGGCTATTCCTTCGCCTCTTCTGCTTACTTCTTGGATTTCAACGTCGTATTCTTTTCCTAGCTCTACTGGCTTTGGTGGGAATCTTCTGCCGAAGCCGCTTCTTCTATCTCTCCTCTGCATACGTTTTCACCTCTCTACACGTTAATTAATTTCATATTTTACAGCTTAAATTACGGTTAGTTTTCCGTATTTTCCTACGTTAAGCTGTATTTCTCCTCTAAAACTAGTTACGTATCCGTTTTCGATCTGCACTGTATCGTTTACGCTTACCTGGTCTATTTGCTTGTTCCAAAGTGTAAGCTTTATTTTTCCGCTGTCGTCTGCCAAGATTGCGGTTGCTACTCTGTGTCTTGCGCCGCTGTATCGTGAAGTTACTTCGCGTGGCTCTGAAATTTCAAGGATTTTCCCTGTTACGTCTACTCTTCGCATTCCATTTCTCAAATCTTTTATTTTCAATTTTCACCCTTCCTTTAATCTATTTTTTCCGCGATGGCAAATTTCCGGTTGACTTTGACTATTCTGACGTGAACGCGTTCTCCAATCTTTGATCTTGGCACGAAGATTAGGTATCCCTGTATTCTTGATACTCCGTCTCCTCTGCTTCCAATATCATCAATTACAAGGTCTATTTCCTGTCCTTCTTTGACTGGTGCTGATTGAAAAATTGGTGCAGAGCGGTATCTTCTTCCCCTAAAACGTCTAGGTCTTCTTTTGGGCTGTCTATTCTTTTCCGGTAACCTTCTGGGCATACACTGTTTCGTCCTTATCGCGGAACCAGCCACCATCAGAACAAGCCTATGCTGAAGGCAAGACTTGAACTGGATGGCAGCCAGTTAACTCTGAAATTCGCCTCGAAGCATATAAGCTTTGCTTTTTCTACATCAATAAATATTTAAGCATGCAAAATTTTGATTCATAAAACATAGACATAAACTGGAGAGGGCTAATTTGAGCATTCAAGAAATCTTCAATGCAATAGCGGAAATTCCCTATCTTCTCATGGTTATCAATATTCTAATAATCGCGGTTGCCGCCATCATCATTGAACGTATTCTAACCCGACAGATTAAACGCTTCACACGCGGAAAAGATTTGCCGCCGGAAGTTACAAATGGGCTGCTACTCATCACTAGGCTTATAGTATTGCTTGGCGCCGTGGCTGCAGCCTTTAACGTCGGCGGAATTCCAGCCGACTGGGTTGTAAGCGTATCCGCGGTTGCCGGAGCCGCCATAGGCTTCGCTTCGACAAGAACTGTAGGAAATTTGCTTGCAGGCCTATACGTCATGATATCGAGGCCATTCCGTGTTAGGGACTATATACAGCTGGGCGGAACTGAGGGGATAGTGAAGGAGATAACCATAAACTATACAAAGATATTGACTCCAAGCGGCCAGACGGTTTCATTCTCAAATCAGAAAATACTCGACCAAGTCATAACCAACTTTAGAGTTGAAAGTGAAAGGCGGAGGCTATACTGCTACACATTTGAAGTCGTTTTCGACCACTCCCTGCCCTTAACTAAACTTGAAGAAATCTTCGATCTAGTTGCAGAAAAATACTCCAAAGAATTGCCTAGACGAATTGAGTATAAGCTTATTAAGCTTACAAGACTTGAAAAAACCTACAGAATATACCTTTATGTGAAGCGCCCAGAAAACATCTTCACATACTATCCAAAAGTTCTCGACGAAATAAC
>CAYXFE010000052.1:0-6520 GCA_964464195.1 uncultured Candidatus Bathyarchaeia archaeon | reverse complement strand
AAAGCTGTTTGGCCATTCTTTCTTCAATTTCAATTTTTCCAATTTAGTATTGAGGTAGAGTTATTTCCCCTGCGTGGTGGCACGCGACGTAATGGTTTGCGTTTACTTTTCTGAGCTTAGGCTCTTCTTTGCTGCATTTTCTGGTTGCAATTGGGCATCTCGGGTGGAAGCGGCATCCTGGAGGTGGGTTAATTGGGCTTGGGATTTCGCCTTTTGGAATTATTCTTTTTGGGCGGTATTTTGGGTTTGGAACTGGAACTGACGAAAGCAAGGCTACTGTGTAGGGGTGCTGTGGATTATTGTAAAATTCATTTTTTTCTCCGATTTCAACTATTTTTCCGAGGTACATTATTGCGATTCTGTTGCATATGTATTTTGCTGTTGCTAAGTCGTGAGTTATGTACAGGAAGGTCACGTTGTTTTGTTCCTTAAGTTTAATCATCAAATCCATTATTTGAGCTCTCAGAGAAACGTCTATCATAGCTATGGGTTCGTCAGCAACGATGAAGTCGGGATTTAAAACCATTGCACGTGCGAAACATGCTCTCTGCCTTTGTCCTCCGCTAAGTTGGTGAGGATACTTACTATAAAAGACTTCAGGCGGAGATAATCCCACTTTTTCTAATGCCTCAAAAACCAATTCCTTTCTTTCTTCGTCATTTTCCCCTATTTTATGAATTTCTAGGGGATGTTTAATAGCGTCCCCTATGCGCATTCTAGGGTTCAAAGAGGCAGTTGCATCTTGAAAAACTATTTGCATTTTCCTTCGAAAACGCCTAAGTTCTTCGTCATCAAGTTCAAAAATATTCGTTCCGTCAAAGAATACTTTTCCGTCCGTTGGTTCTATAAGTCGAATTACAAGTCTTCCAGTAGTGGTTTTTCCGCTTCCGCTTTCTCCAACAAGTCCGAAAATCTCTTTTGGCTTTATATCGAAACTTATTCCATCAACTGCTTTTACATATTCGGTTTTTCTCGATAAAAGGTTTTCAAGAAAGCTTTTTTGAACTGGAAAGTATTTTTTTAAGTTTCTAACTTTGATCCCAACCTTCATTAGTTCACTTCCTTAAATGGCATGCTACAAAACGTCCTTTTTCAATTTCTATAAGTTCAGGTTCTTTTTCGGAGCATATTTTCTTGGCGTATTTGCATCTTGGGGCGAATCTACACCCCTTTATTGGGTTAAGTAGATTTGGCGGTGAGCCGGGTATCCATTTTAGGGTTTGCTCTGAAAGCTTTATGTTAGGAACTGCTTCCAGAAGAGCTTCAGTGTAGGGATGAAGCGGGTTCTCGAAGAGGGGAAGGCTTTCGCTGAACTCAACGAGTTTTCCAGCGTACATAACTCCGATTTTATCTGCCATTTCAGCTACTATTCCAATGTTATGTGTAATCAAAATCAAGGTTAAATTGTAGTTTTCTTTCAGTTTTTTCATTAAGTTTAGTATTTGGGCTTCAACTATTACGTCTAAAGCTGTTGTCGGCTCGTCTGCAATTACCAAGTCTGGGTTTAATGCTAAAGCTAAGCCTATCATGACTCTTTGTCTCATTCCTCCGCTAAACTGATGTGGGTAATCGTTTATTCTTTCGCGGGAAATTCCAAGCTCATCCAGCAGTTTTTCGGCTTTTTCTAAAGCTTTTTCCTTTGTTACTTTTTCGTGAGTTAGAATGAGTTCAACAATGTGGTCTCCAATTCTCATTAATGGGTTAAGGGACGTCATGGGGTCTTGGAAGACCATGGCTATTTTTTTACCTCTGATTTTTCTCATTTCATCTTCAGAAGCTTCCACCAAGTTTTTTCCTTCAAAGATTATTTTTCCATCTACAATTCTTCCGGGAGGTGGAACTAGCTTCATAATTGAGAATCCGAGAGTTGATTTTCCGCATCCTGATTCTCCCACTAGCCCTAGGGTTTCTCCCTTGTAGATTTCAAAGGTTACATTGTCAACTGCCTTTACAACTCCATACCTCGTGAAGTAGTATGTTCGAAGTTTTTCAACTTTCAAGATTGGTTTTTCTATTTTATTCGCCCTCCCTCAGTCTTGGGTTCAAAATTTCGCTTAGGCCTTCTCCGATGAAGGTGAATCCTAAGGCTAGCAGTATTATCATGAGTCCTGGGAAGAAGATTATCCACCAAGCTCTACTTGGCAAGTACTGCCTTCCATAATATAGGTCCCAGCCCCAGTCTGGCACGTCGACTTCAACTCCCCATCCGAGGAAGGTTAGGCCTGCCGCTGTTAGAACCGCGTCGGCAAAGTTTATTGTTGCAACTGTTACTATTGATGGAATAACGTTTGGTAGAATGTAACGAGCTAGTATCGTTCTCTTTTTGGCTCCTATTGCCCTAGCAGCCTCTACGTATGTCATTTCCTTTATTGTTAAAACTTGGCTTCTGACTATTCTGAAGTAAGATGGAATGTAAATTACTGCTATTGATAAGGCCATGTTAACAACTCCTCTCCCCAGCATAACTGCTATTGCTATTGCAAGAATTAAGCCTGGAAAAGCGTAGATGCTGTCCATTATTAATGAGATTACTTTGTCTAGGTTTCCTCCAATGTATGATGAGAAAAGTCCTATGGGAACTCCTACTGCGAAACAGATTAAGACAGATAATAGGGCTACTTGAAGCATTGTTGAGCCTCCCCAGAGAACTCGACTAAACATGTCTTGTCCTAAATGATTGGTGCCGAACGGATGTGCTGGGCAGGGAGGCCCGAAAATGGGGCCTGTGTTAAGAGCATTTGGGTCATATGGTGAGATGTAAGGTGCAAGAATTGTCATGATAACTATTGAAATGACAATTATCAATCCTATTAGAACTGTCCAGCCTGGCCACCCTTTCTTTGTTAGAGAGGCTAATTTAACTATGGGCCACACCAAGATTCCTTTCGGCTTTTCAGTCTCCTCCATGCTTTTTCCTCCTAGAGTCTTATTCTTGGGTCTAAGTATGCGTAGAGTATATCCACCACAAGGCTTACAGCGGCCACTAGAATGGCAAAAACTGTTATTGCCCCTTGTATGGCTGTGTAATCCCTAAACCCTATTCTTGTAAAGATGTATCTTCCTAGTCCCGGCCAAGAAAATGTTGTTTCGGTTAGTACTGCTCCGCTTAGAAGGGTTGCAAACTGCAAGCCCATCATGGTTAAAATTGGCAGAAATGAATTTTTCAATGCATAACCGTAAATTATAACTCTTTCTTTCAAGCCTCTTGCCTTAGCGGCAGTGATGAAGTCCATTCTTAGAGTTTCAAGCATGTTGTTTCTTGTTAGTCTTACAAAGATTCCTGAAAGTACCAGTCCAAGAGTAATTGATGGAAGGCATAGATATCTGAGTGCTTGAATAAGCTTTGCTGGATTTCCTTCAAGTATACTGTCTATTGTGTAGAGGCCTGTTGCTAAGTGTATTGTTCCCACTCCAGGTAATGTTATGTAAGCGCCTTGTGGCTCCATTCCTGGATATGTGCGTCCTCCAGTCGGAAGCCAACCTAGCATTATTCCAAAGACCATCTGTAGTATTATTCCGAGAAAGAACACTGGAATAGCGTAGGTTACTATGCCGAAAACTCTTATTGCATAGTCTTTTGGAGTGTTATAGGAACGAGCTGCTTCTACACCTAAGAATATTCCTACTCCAACCGCTACAAGCATAGAGAATATTGCCAGTTCCAGCGTTGCCGGGAAGGCTGAAAATATCTGCTGCGCAACTGGAGAAAAATCTTGCATAGACTTTCCAAAGTCTAACCGTAAAAGTCCGGCAAGATAATCAATGTACTGTTCCCATATTGGTTTATCTAAGCCCAGTTTATGTCTAAACTCTTCGATTACTTGTGGGTCTGCCCGTTTCTCGAAGTGTAGGAGTACGGGATCACCGGGTAAAACTCTGATAACCACGAAGACTGTAGTGAGCAGAAAAAGAACCATTGGAATTGTTAATAAAACTCTTGTAATTATATAGGTTCTTAACGTCATATGTCTTCCTTCTCGGCTGTAAGTTTAAGTAATTTAATATTTTGAGTCATTTATAACCATAACTAATTCCTTGTGAAATCAGAATTAATATTGCCTCTAAATATTTGGAAAGAAACTTATAGAAAAAGAGAAATGGAAAATTTACGAGGATTCTTTGTAGAGTAGCCAGTGTCTCCAGTTCTGAGTAATGTCCAAGTATACTCCTTTAACGTCGGGCTTTGTAACTGCAAAGGCTGTTCCTTGGAATAGAGGCACTATTGGGCAGTCTTCAACCATAAGCTCTTGTATCTGCTTGTAAAGTTCCAGTCTTAACGTTGCGTTCGTTGTTGATCTTGCTTGTTCAATTAATGCGTCCATCTGCGTATTATTATAGTGGTAGTGAAGCCATGAACCTCCACTTGAATGGAGGAACGGATATACATAGTTGTCCGGGTCTACATAGTCTGGATACCAGCCGTATATCATAAGTGGCATTGTTTCCTCCTTTCTCTGTTCTCTGTACTGCGCCCATTCCAGACCATGGAGTGAAACCTCTATTACGCCGCTGGCTTCTAAAGATTGCTTAATTGCTTGAGCTTGGTCTGGGCTTTGTGGATAATGCCCTGAAGTTTCATAGTACAAGTCTAGGTGAAGCTTATTTGTTTCGTTGTATCCGTATTTGGCTAAAACTTCTCTTGTGTAAGTGTAGTTTGCATCTCCAAGAGCCTTAAAGGCGTCGATGTGTCCCATCATTCCGTTTGGTATCATACTATACAATGGTACCATTTGGCCTTGGAAGACGGTCTCCGTTAACAAAGTTCGATTTATCGCCGCTGCAATTGCCCTTCTAACTTCAGTAATGTTAAGTGGGTACATCTCAGGTTTAGTTTGAAACACTAAGTATTGGATGAATGCTCCTGTTCCTTCCCAAACCTTCAAGTTGGGGTTTTGCCTAAGGCTGTTGATATCTGCTGCGCTTAACTGTCGGAACGCTATGTCAATTTCTCCGGATTCTATTGCTAATCTTAGGCTTGTTGAGTCAGAGTAGAATTTTATGATTATCTTCTTTGTTTTTGGATAACCGCCTGTTGCGTTCCAGTAGTTGGGGTTAGCCTCTAAAATCATTTCTTGGTCTAATCCGCCAACTCTTGACCATTTCGTCAGTCTGTAGGGTCCTAAGTCCATTGGATAACTTGCTCTGGCATTTCCTTCGACATAGTTGACTGTTGCGTTCATTGGAGCGTAATTCGGATTTACAATGTAACAGCAGGGGGCTGCCATAAGTGCGAGGAATGGCGTAAACGGAAAGTTTAGGTAGAATTTCACAGTATACTTGTCAACGACGGTTACATTCTTTATTATACATTCTCCGTCTTTCGTGTATATTCCTATTCCTACAAATGGGCCTTCTGGAACGCTGAGGCTTTTGGCTCTCTCAAAGGTGTACCAAACATGGGTGGCGTTGAATTCTGTTCCGTCTTCAAATTTTACTCCATGCCTTAAATAAAATGTCCATTCTAGCCCGTCGTCGCTAACGTCCCAATCTGTAGCTAAGGAAGGAAGGATATCCTCAGGTCCAGCATCAGAGCCTGGACGTATGGTAACTAATCCGCATCCAGTAGATTGAATTATTTCCCATCCGAAATAGTCATAAGCCTCAGCCGGGTCTAAGTTAACTTCAACTTTGTCAGTTGTACCCATAATTAACACGCTTTCCTCCGGCGGCGGCGCCTGATAATACATAGCGAAGTAAATGCCCAAAGCAGCAATGACAACTATAACGATTATTATACCAGCTATTGCTATTTTCCCTATTGCTTTATTATTCATGCTATCACCGTTGGCTACTATTAATAACTTTCAGAATATAAAATTAATTATTGAAAACTAACCGAAAATGACCTATTAACAATTTTAGGAACCAAACAGATTCATTCAAGCCAGTGGTGCGGCCGTCGGGATTTGAACCGGAATAACGGCTGTTGGAGATATCCCCCGCAAAACCCCCATTTTTATTTTTAGGCTAGATTCGCATGAGGCTATTTGATGGACGAATAAATTTGGTTATTTATGGACGGTTTCTCTAAGCAATAGGCAAAGTAAGAGTGCAATTATGTCGAATATTAGTATAAGTATAACCGATAGATAGTAGGGATTTTGCGGATAGAAGCTTTCGGTGGCTGATTTAACTACATCCATGAAGAGGATAAAAAGGTACTAAGCCTACTTGAGAGAAAAGCCATAGAAAGCTGGAGGCGCTGCCTGCTAATGCTGGTCCAACAATTTCAGCTGACATTTCTAGGCCTATTGGTAATGCTGACATTAGGAAAAACCCGAAAACAAAGCCTGTTGCAGCTAAGATTATGAATTTTCCAGTTTCAGCTAGGAAGAAGAGCATTAATGCAGCTACAGCCAAGTCTAAGATTATGAAGGGGTTTCTCCGCATAGCTTTGTCGGATATTCCCGGAATAACAATCGAACCAAATATCCCTCCAACTATTATTATTCCACCGATCAATCCGGCATCCGTAACAGCTATTCCACGAGCAACCAGTATTGCTTCAAGCCATGTAAGT
>CAYXFE010000051.1:0-6532 GCA_964464195.1 uncultured Candidatus Bathyarchaeia archaeon | reverse complement strand
TGATTCCACGCCAAAACAAAAATTCAATCGTCATCGCTCCCATAATAAAGCCCTACGATGAAGCATCAACAAAGAACTGCTCAGAGGTACTGGCAACAATAATATAGTAACGTAACCTTACATTACTTACATTACATTACCAATACCAAAATAATAAAATAAATAAAATAATAGCACATCACAACAAGATTCCCGACTTCTTCATTTATCGTCAATTTTTCTTACGGGCAGCCTTGACCTATAAACATGGAAAAGCGAAAAGCAGCTATCAACAGCCTAGAAAACGCATAATTCACGCTTTCAGCCTAAAACCAGTAGGCCCATGGACCAGATCCCTTCTTAAATCAGATACAGGTAAGTACCTTAACTACAAACATCTTGAGGCTGTAGCTGAACGATTAAAAAAGACTAAGCCTACAACCAAGGCTGAAGCCAAAAAGGCAGTTAAAGAAGCCATGAATACTCCGGCTGCACAGTTTCTAGTGCTATATGAGTTAAGCCTCACTAGGCCGCTTACAGAAAAGGAATTCTTGACCTACCTTTCACTCTTTAGGGAGCTTTTCCCTGAAGCCTACAAGTCGATTTACGGCGATAAGAACCCGCCCAAAATTGTCGATGAAACTCGGAAAATTTGGAAGATGACCAATTATGCAAGCCTCAAAAAAGCGAAAAGATGAAAAATGCCAATTTTGCGGCGCAACGGCTAGGCTTTACCCCTTAATTAAGGCCGTAGCCAACGGACATATCAGAATGAAGGTTTGCAAAAGCTGCCTCATCCTACTGACATAAAGCAATTTTTCTTCTGGTGAAAAAGATGGGAAGACGCTATAAAGTGAAGGGGCGACCAGGCTACTATGTCGTACGCGACAGAAAAGGCCGATTCAAACGATGGAGCAAAATAAACCGCAGCATAAGGGCTGATGCAAGGCGGAAGGTCGGCCAGAAACGCAAGGAGAAGGGCTACGGCCACATTCAAGACTACGCCAAATAGGAGGCGTCGCCATGGCTGGCCGCAACTATAGGAGAAGAGGCGGCGGACAGTACGCTAAAACAATCACCGTCCACGTTAAGCCTACAACCTTCAGGAGAGACGGCAAAATAATCCATAGAAGAGGCTACACTTACAAACGTAAAGATTTAGGTAAACCGGGTAAGGGCCCTAAACTCATAGACATCAAGGAGAAAGGGGCCCTAACAAAATTTGGATACGCAATCAAAAAGAGCCCGCAGGCCAGACGGAGAGCACTCAGAAAGGCAATTAGAAAATATGGCGCCTTATCCGTCTATCGAAAGCTTATGGCCCAATACGTCTTCAGAAAGAACTACGCGCCGGATCAAGCGGCAAAATTCAAAAGCGATGCTGAATGGGTAAGAAACCAGTACAAGGTTGACGGCTTCATAAGCTAGCTCTCCCCTTCTCTTTTGAGCCTGTAGAATTTCTCTTTTGGATGAACAGCCTTGGGACTATTAAGCAGCCTCGACAGCCTAGCAACACTTCTAATAATCGCCAGCCTGATTGCTGGATTCTGGAACGCTGGAAACAGCCTAGGAAGCATATCCGAAATAGTTTCGCATATGATCGATGAACCTCAGGGCTTCGGCGTAAGCGCCGCACTCTTCTACATAGGCCTAGACACATGGACGCCGGCAATACCGCCCGAATTCCTATCCCAGAAAGGACTTGTATGGATAAGCTGGCTTTATCTATTTACAGGCGGATGGGCCCCGCACTTCAGCCTATGGAGCTGCCTTTTCGGAATTTTAACCGCCACTTTAGCTACGTTAATCCTTCATAAATGGAGGAAAGCCAGCCTATTCAAGACTGCGCTGGCATGGATAGTAGGCTTCCTAACCGGCTACTATTTTTGGACACTGCTCGCTTGGCACTTCCTAATGATAGGCGGCCAGGGAATCGGCCTCACAGCCAGCCAAGTCTATGACTTGTGGCACTCAGCAGTCTCGGCTACAGAAAATCCATACCTCCAGATTTTCTTCCTTGCAAACATTCCCATAAGCTTCCTTTGGCTTTTCAGACGAATCGGAAGATTCGCCCTTTAGGAGAGCATGGGCATGACCCAGAATCCGTTAGGCGAAATCTTCAACCTGCTAAAGGTGATAGCCGAGAAGATCTATAGGGGCCTGCAAATCCTCTACATGACGCTTCAGCCAATCGTAGGTGAAGCTGGAGCATTCATGCTCACAGCCTTTATAGGCGTAGTGTTACCCTTCATGCTTGTAGTATGGTTCTTCAGCTTCCTCCAAGGCAAGCTTGAGATGCTGCAAGCCGGCGCCACAAAAACATTCATGAAACTGGCAATACTCATCATTATTGTCTTCACCCTTCTATTCGTATTCAGCTAACTGCAACACGGCGTAAAGACGCTATTTTTCAGTTGAAAGGGGAAAGGAGAGAAGAATGGATGTCAAGGCGGCAGCTTGAAAAAATTCCGTACTTCGCCATAGTTGGCGGCGTCCTAATCCTCAGCATGCTTCTCTACTGCACTGATCAGCCAAACTTCGCCAGCCAAATACTGCCAACCTATACGACTCAGGCATTGGTCTACATAGCCTTCGGCTACGTCTTCCTAAGAGGTCACCAAAATCAGGGCTTCATAGTCTTCTTGATGGCCCTCGACTGGCTTATGATGCAGATACTGATATGGAGCAACCTAGGCGCGGCGCTAATAGCCAGCCTATGGATACTATTTGTATTCCAGCTCCTACTCGTCTATTACTTCATTACTGGGAAGATTTTGCGGTTTGCAGGTCAAGGAGGCCAGGTGTGGGCCTACGCTGGACTATGGCTCGTGTTCGCATTCGGCATCGGAAAACTGTGGGTGTTATGGGCGGCGGCTCAGACCCTCGTTGCTTTGCCGTTTTGGGGCCTTGGAGTCGCGCTGATCAGCTTAGGCTATATCCTACAGCCAGTTGAAGAGGAATGGAGCGTTCCACTGAAGCTGATAGGCTTACTCTTGGCGGTCATAGCTGCATTTACAGTACAAGCGCCCGGGCTGAGGTTGATGCCATGAACATTTCTCTAATGAAGAAGAAGGAAGGGATAAATGAATGAAGGAAAGCACCAAGGTAATCATAATCGCCATTGTAATGTTCTACTTGGTTATTTCACTGATAGCGGGAAGCTTCAACCCAGCCGACTGGTTCCAAGGCGGCGCTGCTCCCACAAGCCAAGAAGGAGTTCCAACCGGAGAAGTTCCAGTAGGAATCTTCAACCTTAAGACAGTCGCCTACAACACGCTTGACATTAGCTCAAGCCTCACGGAAGGAACAAACTACGGCGTATACTGGTATGCCAATAGGGGCGGCGGATGGATTCTGCTTGGAAGCGGAGATGACGCACTTATTGAAGCAACCGAGCAGGACGGAGGCTTCGCCTACGCAGTCGTAGAGGTTCCATCCGGCCAAGCCTACTATGTAGACGCTTCGGAAACCAAGCTTAAGAACCCAAGAGTCTACGCGGTCAGCTACGAAGATCCTGACGGCGACGGCTACAAGGAATTCGTCTTCAAATTCAGCCTATACAACATTCCTAAACCGGCAAGCGGCAACCCAACCGTATACTTCTACCCATACTTCATGGCCTACGAGAAGCCAAGCATCAACTCTCCAAGCGACATAAGCGGCATAGGAACAGCCATCACAACCCAATATATCGAATGGTATCTAAGCTTCAGCAACGAGAAGAAAGCCTTCGCACTCGCCAAAATAGAGCTAACCGTCAACACGACCGACACAAGCAAAATCACCATCCAGCACATCAACATTCCAGGCGTAGGCTACCTATCAGGCGACGCGCTGGGCGCGCCATACAAGGGAACAAGCACCCTCACATGGACCTACACAATCGGCAACAACCTAATGCAAGCCGCCTACATCAAATACGGCCAGAACATGCTCAACAAATTCGAGTTCACCGCAGAAGTGCAGACGCAACTTGAATCCGGCGATGTTCTAACATTCACCATCACAATCTACGGATTCACATCAAGCGGAACACTTACAACCATAACAGACACGGTAAATTTATCAGCATAGCCAACGGGCAAGTCTACTGATGGCGGCCCTTAAAATCCCCCATTTTTATTTACAAAATCAAAAAAGAGGATATTTTAGGCGAAGATTATCACTAGCAAGCCTATGATAACCATTATTATGCCGGCTATGAACATTATGCCCTTCGGCGTTGTCGCCCGATACATCCATAAGTCTATTAGGCTTAAGCTTCCTTGGCCATAATAGTCTTTTATGGCGTTCAAGTCAAAATCATCGATTACTCCGTCCCCGTTAAAGTCAACTCTTGCATTGTATTTCTCGTCGCCTATCGTTGAGCCATAAGCCCGCGCTACTTGCGATATATCTATTATGTCGACATGGCCGTCTCCGTCAACGTCGTAGTCTCTCCAGTCAATGGCGCCGTCTCCATTCATGTCTTTAATCGTGTAGGGCTGAAGCCCAAGCACTATAAGCAAAATGCCGGCGCAAAGCACTATGAAGCCGGCGACACGGACGCTTCCGCCTTTACCCAATTTTCTTCACCAAAAGAAAAATCGGTAAGCCTTTCCGGTATTGCTGAAAGTCTACGTTTAGCCATCTCCACATAATCCGGATTAATGTCTATTCCTATAAACAGCCTACCAAGCTTTTTAGCGACAACCAACGTGGTTCCGCTTCCGCACATAGGGTCCAGCACAATTCCCGGCCTATAGTCGGGCTTTTCACATTTGCATGATGGGCACCAGCTTGGACGACTTTCCTTGGGTAACCCGCATTTGGCGCAGACTTGCTCTGGACAGCTCGCCTTTATGGGTCGGATGCAAATTTCTTCAGGGTATACGGCAAAATGAGCACCTTTGTAAGGTTTAGTAGGAATACTCCAGAAATCGCCGGGATTCTTTCCCTTAGGATGGCCTGCGTGGTTGTGGACATAGTCCTGCAAAAATTTTTTCTCGGCTAAGCTTAGCTTCTCCTGCTTTTCCAGAATTTTCAACGCATCTCTAACAGCCTTGTTGTGCATGAGCTTTTCGTTCCAAGCTTGAAAATTTTCACATTTGCCGTGATATGTCGATTTGCCTCTTAATTTCTGTGCAATTCTATTAAGTTTGTAAATAAGGAAGCTCAATCTATTGATTTGTGCGTAATATCTATCAGTTGGCATAAACCATTTAGATTTATGGGCTATAAGAACGGTTCTAAGATTCCGAAGGAAATCGTTAAGAAAGAGATCGCCCTTCTTAAGGCTGGATTTACTTATGGAGAGGTAGCTAAGAAGCTTCGTGTTAAAAGCAAGACTGTCGCTGAGAGAAACAGGCTCATCTATAAAATCGATATTTGGAAAGCCTTCGAGGAACGCATCAAACGAGAAGGAATTCCCATTAGGCTTAACGTTAGTGATTCCTTTGGATACTGGTTTAGTGGATTCTGTGATGGGGAAGCCACTTTCGTGGCTTTCTATAGGATGAGAAAGGTACGTGGAAAAGAATACCCCGAGAACAGATTGGGCATTCAAATCACACTTAGGCAGGATGACGTTGAAACGCTTAAGATGATCAAGAAAGAGCTTAACTGTGGTTTCCTCCTTGAAAACCAACTCCCGCCATCGAGGAAGGGCGGACATCCTTATGCTATCTGGGGTTGCAGAAGAATCAAAGATTTGGCTGAGATAATAGTTCCACTCTTCGATAGGTATCCTCTGCGTTCTAAGAAAAGATTGGAGTACCAGTATTGGAAACAACTCGTTCAACGTTGGTATATAATCACTCTGGGCGGATTGACCACCCGCAACCCTATTAGCGAGAGTGACCTGGCAATGTTTAGAGACTACTCGGACAGAATTAAAGCTCTTCGGTCGTTCCCTAACGGCATCTAAGTTGAAATAGTACTTTCGGCTTTTTGTGAAAAAGAAGATAAACTCATAAGTATTTGAGAATCTGTCTTTAACTGAACTTGGCATCGCATTTGGTTTATGCCATATCAGACAATTCCTTAGGATCCAGCCGTCTTCTATCAAGGCGAAGGCGACGCGCCAAGGAATCCCCATCAAACATTTAGGCTTGTAGATAGGCTGGAGATTAGACCGGTTCGGGTTCTCCTTGGCTAAGGGATAGGCTTCGCCCAGATAGCCCTGCTTTTCACCATGAGCCTTGCTTCCGGCTCCACCCGCGTAAGTGTCGCCCAACACAATATACATGCTTCCTGTCTTTTTTAGAACCCGCTTGATTTCCCGGCACACTTCAACCATATGCTGAACGTACATGCTCCAATCCGGCTCTAAGCCAAGCTGTCCCTTCCATGCGCCGCACTTAACGCAGAACCTTCCTTGAAGCTCCGGCCATTTCACGCCTTTTGCATGCTTATTATCGTAGCCATGGGTCCTAACCCGCTTATGGTCTTTCCATTCATGCTCGCAGTCTCCGCGTCCGCCCCAAACCGTTTCTGTTAAGTCGCCGTAATCTCTCAAACCATAGTATGGCGGGCTGAACATGACGAGATCAATGGATTCCGCTGGCATCTGTCT
>CAYXFE010000050.1:5280-6577 GCA_964464195.1 uncultured Candidatus Bathyarchaeia archaeon | reverse complement strand
AGAATGGCTGTGTAAACCTTGCTTACATTAACTTTCTCAACTGGATAGTTTAGTTCCCTAAGCGAGCGGGCGGTCATTTCCCCTTCCGGATCAGAATGCCCCGGCTTTAAGCTTACTTCAATTCTTGCCTTAAATTTCATGGGATTCAATTGTTTGAATAAAAATTTAAATTTTTCTTAAATAAAATTTACAAATTCATGTCAAGCTACTTAAGCAGTATTTCACGGTTTCTATATTTTGCAGCTATAATCTCTTCGGCTATAACCTTCCCGATTGGTTCAGCTTCCACTCCACTCTTTTCAAGAATATCCAATGCATCATCAACGTTTTCCCTATCCACTATTACGGCGAAGCCCCATCCCATATTGAAGGTTTTAAGCATCTCCTCATCCGTTATTATGCCCCTAACCTCTGGCGCGGTCTTCTGTATCAGCTCAAATATTGGCTGAGGCCTAAAATTGTCAAAGAAGAACCCTACGCCTTTGGAAAAGTTCATTAGTTTTCCAAATTTTAGGTAGGCGTCTCCGGTTATGTGAACTGCAGCCTTAACTTCAACCTGACTCTTCAATTCTAGCAGTGGCTTAACGTAAATTCTGGTCGGTTCTAAAACCTCATAGACGAGTTCGCGGCTCAGCCCATCAGGAATTTCGAATGGGTCATATTTTCCTCCCCACTGTTTGAATAGAACCTTTCTGGCGAGAGTTATTCCATTGCTGTGTAAACCTGAACTTCTTAAGCCTATAATTATGTCTTCAGGCTTCAAATCGTTTCCATAGATTATCTCATTTTTGGACAATATGCCTATGCATGAAAATACAATATCGAAGCCTTTTCCTTCGCTTAATCCCTTTATTATTTCTGCTACATCGCCTATTTCTCCGCTTGGAACAATGCATCCTGCTTCCTCCGCAGCCTTAACTATACCTTTCATCAATTCCTCAACGAGTTTTGGATCTGAAACTTGTGTGTGAATATTGTCTGCAATTGCAAGCGGCTTTGCACCTGACCTTATTACGTCGTTTACTGCCATGGCAACTCCGTCAATGCCTATTGTATCATATTTCTCGGCTAGCTGTGCGACAAGAACTTTCGTTCCGATTCCTTCTATAACGAGGTCTAGGAACCTATCATTGCCTATCGGGAATATATTTCCATATGGAAGCTGCAATACCTCTCCGAAATGGCTGAACCTATAGGTTTCCTTCAATAGACTTAGAGCCTTTTTCGATTCTTCCCTTAGCCGTCTGTTTACTCCAGCCTTTGCATATGTGAATTCTTCAGCCAATAGACGCACCAA
>CAYXFE010000050.1:0-5180 GCA_964464195.1 uncultured Candidatus Bathyarchaeia archaeon | reverse complement strand
TGTGCACCTTTCGTTATGGACGCTATCATCTTCGTTACCAGCAATCCATAAGATTCACGGCCGTAGATGTGAGGGTTAGTATTTATAACTACGGTGCTTATTCCTTCTCTTCGGATAATCTTGGACACTGAAATGACATCCCTAACTGCAAGATCTTCAAACTCTCTTGTAGCTACACCTATCTCATCAAAATGTCGAATTTCCCCTGTC
Source organism: uncultured Candidatus Bathyarchaeia archaeon (assembly GCA_964464195.1). GTDB lineage: Archaea > Thermoproteota > Bathyarchaeia > Bathyarchaeales > WUQV01 > CAYXFE01. The sequence continues at coordinate 4,970 of CAYXFE010000050.1, read as the reverse complement.
TCTAAACTTCTTTTAAGCGGGACATTAGCGTTTCCGTCGGTTATGATAACCATAAGCGGAATCATTGAGGGATCCCTTCTCTTTGCAGCCTTAATAACCTCCAATCCCTTCAGCATACCGGCGGCCAGAGGCGTGTATCCGCTCACCCTCAAATTTGATAGCTTATTCGCAACTACTCTAAGGTTAGTTATGGGATGCTGAACTATGACGGCTCCAAAATCTTTTAGCGCCACTATTCCAACTTTATCTCTATACCTGTAGGCGTCTGAATGAAGCCTTAAAATGGCTTCCTTCACCGAGTCAACATCATAAAGCATGGAACCGCTTAGGTCGATTACAAAGATTATTGTTGCAGGCGCCTTGTACAATCTAAGCTTCTCACGTACATCTTCCAGTGATATTTGAATTGCAAGTCCAGTAGGCTCTTCTTTACGTTGAATTTGTCTTTTGGCGGCTGCACGTAATGAAGCAGGTAAATGAATGTCTCTAGGCTTACCCTTAGGAAATCTCCAAGAAAAGGGACGGCCTCTATGCAGAGCGGTTACACTCTCAGCTCGCTTTCCGACATTCTTACTTACTTTCTTCCCCTTCGCTTCAATCTTAATTTTCCCGAATCCCCTCAAAAAGCCTACAATTTTTCCAATAAAAGGAATTCCTTCTCTAATCTTTGGTTCCCTGTATTTTGATACAGAGGCTGCCACCGAAGGAACAGCCTTTATCTCCTTTCCTCTATCAACTTCCTCTTTCATCATTTTTCCTTGCATACTCTTACTTCTAAGAAGCCCATCAGTTGTAGCTGCGTCGCTTGGAGCCTTTTTGAGTTTTTTCCCAAATCCAAAGAAGGCGGAACGAAGGAGACTAGTTAACCTATACATTAACTGCTGATATTTAGACATGGCCCGTATAAAGGGGTTCTTCAATCTTTTAATGTCCTTTTCAGTTGCCTCTTTATTGGCGAAGAAAATTGCTCGGCCTTTTAAGTGTTTCTTCTTAAATTTTTCTTCAGGAAATGTTTCTTTTCCCTTAACTCGAACGACTTCTTTGACTTTAGCCCTGAAAACTTCAGCTATTTCCTCTGGAGTAGCTGGCTCTAGGAAGCCTCCTTCCCTTGTTCTATGGCTTAAGGCTAATTCTGCCGCCAATATAACATCTTCAATTGTAACTTCGGTTCTGTTCTCAAGTGCAGCTAGAGTGCAAGCGGCTTTGCTGATAACTATGTCTGGCCTTAACCCGTCAACTTTCAATTCTAAGCATGCCTTGCAAATTGCCTCAAGGAGAGATTGGTCAAGCCTAACTTTCGGCAGAAGCTCTCTAGCCTTAATTATGCGTTCTCTTAGTTCATTCTGGTAGGGCTCAAATTTTTTAATAAAACCTTCGGGATCATTTTCAAATTCTAGGTTTCTCTTAACTATTTCCATCCTTTCCTCAACGGAGGTTATCCTCTCAACTGTAACTGAAAGCGGAAATCTATCCAGGAGTTGGGGGCGCAGCTCACCCTCTTCTGGATTCATTGTGCCAATAAATATGAAACGTGATGGATGCCTTACTGATACTCCTTCTCTTTCCACCACGTTCCATCCGGTTGCCGCGGCGTCGAGAAGATCATCTGCAATATGGTCTGGAAGAAGATTTATTTCATCAACGTATAATATGTTCTGGTTTGCTTCCGCAAGTATTCCAGGCTCTAAGGCTTCAATTCCATATTTTATTGCCCTTTCCACATCTAGGCTGCCGACAACGCGGTCTTCCGTCGCTCCCAGCGGCAAGTCAACAACAGTCATCTCCCTTTCTTCAACTGGAAGGTTTTCGCCTTTTCGGTACCTTTCTAGGCATTTTGGACACATATTTGTTGGGTCATATGGATTGCAATTAAAGGGGCATCCCTTAACAACTTTAATTTTGGGAAGAATATCCGCTAATGCACGTACAATTGTTGTTTTCCCCGAGCCTTTGGGGCCTCGAATTAATAGTCCACCTATCTTAGGGTTTATGGCGTTTATTAGGATGGCTAGTTTAAGTTTTTCCAGATTGACGATTGCCGAAAATGGGAAGGTTACTCTTTTCTGCATCGAAGTTTTTCGCCCTTAAGATTATTGGGCAAACATGCAAATTAGGTTTTAGTATAAAACAGCTATAATTCCGAGGACATCTTAGTGGCTCGGGGTAGTATGCCCCCTCGTCATCAAACGCCTCCATCAGCGACGAGAGGAGGAACCCCTCATCGCCAATATTTACTAGAAAATTATGGTTTTTATTTTTAACTCCGAAATTCTATACAATATTGCGGCCTAAGCGAAGAACAAAATTTATATAGAAGAACAGTTCAAGCCGCTATTCGCCAAGATTCTGGAGGGACGCTTATGAAGGACCGAGTGGATGTTGGAATTCCTGGAATGAATGAAATATTGCATGGAGGAATACCAAGAAGAAATGTTGTCCTCTTGTCTGGAGGACCTGGAACCGGAAAGTCAATTTTCGGACAGCAATTCCTCTACGCTGGATTTAAGTTGGGAGAGCCGGGCGTTCTTGTAACTTTGGAGGAACATCCGGTTCAGGTTAGAATTAACATGGAACGGTTCGGCTGGGAGCCTAGAAAATATGAGCAGGAAGGAAAATTTGCTATTGTAGACGCATTTACTTCCGGAATTGGCGAAGCTGCGAAACGTGAACGTTACGTTGTGCGTGACCCGGAGGACGTGCCAAGCTTTCTAGATACCATAAGGCAGGCGATAACAGACATAAATGCCGAACGGGTTGTCATAGATTCCGTCTCGACGCTTTACATGACGAAGCCGATGCTTGCAAGATCAACTCTGATGCTCATAAAGAAGGTTCTGGCTGGCTTAGGCTGCACTGGGTTCCTAATCTCCCAAGTAAGCGTAACAGACCGCGGATTCGGAGGGCCCGGCGTTGAACATGCAGCCGACGGCATAATAAGGCTTGATCTAGATGAGTTTCAGGGAGAACTTAAACGTTCAATAATTGTTTGGAAAATGCGTGGAACAGGCCATTCGATGCGTAGACACCCATTCGACATTACAGATAAAGGAATAATTGTTTATCCAGATAAGGTTGTGAAGATCACTTCAAGAGGACTTTTTGAAGGAGGTGAGAGCTAAATGAGCGAGATTGAGGTTCCTTTAAGACCTATGGGAAGAGAAGATATTCAAAAGCTTGAAGCCGTTCTGTTAATAGGCACAGTTTCAAGAAGCGACGTTATAGAGAAGATGCGAAGCGCCGATCCAAGGGATAGGATAACATGGATAGACTCATTGGCTGTTGCTGCGGGCGCGTTGGCCAGAGAGAAGGCTGGGATGTCAGTTACACGAATAGCTGATGAGCTTGGAAGAGGAGAACAAACTATACGTTCCCATTTGACTGGCAAGACCGAGGCTGGAAAACTTGTAAGAGAAACCTACGAAATGCTTCTGAAAGGCGAAAAGGTTCTTCCGTTCTTAGTCAAGGAGGCTGAGGCTGCACCAGCTCCAGCTCCACCAACGGAGGAAATCGATAAGCTTAAGGCTGAACTTGAAGAAGAACGCAAGGCTAAGGCTGAGCTTCAATCAAGACTGGAACAGCTGCAAAGCAAGCTTGATAATGCTGTAAAGTCGCTTGAGTCTTTGCTTAACCAGCTTAAGGCTTAATTTCCCCCATTTTTATTCTAGCATTGGATGAGTGATGTCTTCTTCTGGGTCTATGAATTTTATGCGCAGCTTCTTTCTTGGGTGAATGACGAGTTTTGGCTTTCCGAGAACCTCGAATCTGTACAGTGCCGACTTATACCAATTTATTCCCGGATTCTTGCCTACTGGAATTCCAAGCTTGTAGGCGAATGTTTCATAGTTTACGGTTCCATAATCCATTGGGTAAGCGGAGAACCCTCTAATTATGTCGGTTATTACGCAGTTCATTCTGGATAGTAAACGCTGAATTGCAAGCCATTTCTTGTAAGAAGCCTCAAGAATTGTTAAACCAAAATATCCAACTGCATTCTCTTTTAGGCAGCTTATTCCTCTGCCTACAAAAGCTTTTAGGCCAGTTAGAGTTTCAAGTGGCTCTGAAGAGAAGACATCAAATTTTCCGATCAGGTCGCTTGGAAGAGGATCTGCAACGTTATATCTTCGAAATTCAATGTCAAAGCCATATTGTTTGTTCACATCCTTTATGAATTCTCCAAGCCGTTCATCTATGTCTAAAACTGTTATTCTTGAAGGCATTTGCGTGAGCGACAATGCTATGCTAAGTAGGTCATCGTCGCCAATTAAGATGAAGTCTTTCTTATGTAAGTCTCCGTAGTGATGCATCAACGCAACCCTTGCTATGACGTCTTCTTCTTGCATGTAGCCTTGGAAAAAGTCAAGAGTTGGACGGGGCCTCTGCCTAGCTATTTTCCTATATTCTTTTAATATTTCCTTGAATTTTTCGCCGAATATTATTCTTTTACCATGGCATTTTGGGCAGATTTCACTTTTGAATTCTAGAATTTTTGGGTCGATTTCGTTTTTTCCCTTTTCAGTTAGATATAATCCTTCTTTATCGGCTGAAATTAACCCTTTTTCATGAAGCGTTTTTATGGCTTCAACGAAGTCTTTTAGCGGGAAATTTATCCGGTCAAGAAGTTCCCATATTGTCTGCTTTGAGATTGCAAGTTCCCTTAGTATTTGGGCTTCTATTCTTTTCATATAGGTCTCTCCTGATAATTTTCTTCTCAACTATTTTCGGCTGGAATTCTTCTACTAGTAGTTCAAAAGCTTTTAGGGCGGGCTCGTCAGCGCCGCAAGTGAATATGTCAAGAGCCACATACTCATGTTCTGGCCATGTGTGAACACTAAGGTGGGATTCGCTTAATAGATAGACGGCTGAAACTCCGTAAGGCTCAAATTGATGGAAGCTTGAAGAAATAGCGTTAAGTCCGGATTTAGCAATTACCCTATCCAAAATCTCACGGGTCTTTTCGACCCTCGAAATTT
>CAYXFE010000049.1:0-6761 GCA_964464195.1 uncultured Candidatus Bathyarchaeia archaeon | reverse complement strand
CGGAGTCTTTGAAGGAATAGAGTCGCGATACCAAATTCAAGCGAGAACTTACGCTGAAAAGCCTATCCGAACCAGAGTTTATGTCCAAAACCTTTACGAGCTCGTTAGAGAACGCATGTCTGAACCGATAATTGTTTTTGAGCCTGAAGGAGAAGCCATAAACAAAGTGGCTGAAAAGCTCGCGGAACTAACGATAAAGAGTAAACGAGTAAATTTCCTTGTAGGTTCTAGGGAGGGAATTCCGCATGGAATATTTCGTTTCGCAACTTTAGTCATTGATCTTTGCCCAGGAGTTACGATAGCAACGGATTTGGCGGCAGCCTCCGCCCTAACAGCTCTTGCATATGCTCTTCATGAAAAATTAACTAGAAATAGGCGCTAAATTTACTTTCTTGGGTAAACTTCAAATTCGCAGTAGGGGTCTCCCATTGCTACACACTTTATTTCCTTAGCAGTCATTTCTACTCCGGAGAGTCGAGTGAAAACTCCCGCAATCATCCCTCTTACTAAGTGGCTGTAGGGTTTTTCAGATTTTTTAGGGGCACATTCGCATTCAAAGCATCCATAAATTCTGATGTGCGCGTATGGGGGATTATCGCTTATTTTTAGAATCTTCATTACTCCAAAGCCTACGGTAACAAACAGCGGGGCGCTTATCCTAGAAAATATTTCTGAACGCTCTTTTATTCCAAGTCTTTCGCCAATTCTCCTATGGTTTTCTCCGAATTCTAATCCGGCTTCGAATCCCAAGAAGTATTGAATGGCTTCTGCTGCTGAGCCTAAACGCTTCCTCAAGCCATTAATTATTCCTTTTATCCCCTGCTGTCTGAGAATTATTACTCTTTTTCCCTCTACTACAAGTGGGAAGGAGAATGAATCTAAGGCGAAGCCGTCGATTTCCGGCTTTGCATCTCTTATTTCCTTTACGAATTCCATTTTTCTGGCTTCGGCTAAAAGCTGTTCTACAGGTGCGGTTGCATCTGTTACGTCTATGAAGGCGATGGCTTTTATGGGTTCTTTTTCACTTCTGGGCATGGAATAGGAGACATATGAAACTTTGACTCCATACTTTGCCGCGATTGAAGCAAGCTCTTTTAATGCTCCAGGCACCAATTCGGTTTTGATTAGAAGACAATGAAACTTTCTATTTGGCGCTATGAGAAATCTTCCAATGTCGAAAGGCTCAAATTCCATGGTATCACGGATGGCTCTATGCATGCTTTCACCTTTTAAAGCTTATCTAGGAAAAAGAATGAAAGGTAAGGCTGAAAAGGTTGAAAGGCAATGTCAAGAGCAAAAATAATCAAGGACGAAATAACGGAGGAAAACGTAAAGTTTCTTGCCATATTTATCGAAACGAAGAATTCATGCATATTTCTGCTCAGCCAAAATGAAGATCGATTAGGCACTTTAGTGGCGGCGGTTCCGCCGGGAAAAGGCCTTATCGGCCCTTCAACTTCCTCGATATTGCTTGGAGGGAAAAATGCGACCATAGCAAGAATACTTGCTGAAAAGATGGCTTCAAAAACGGGTAAGGTCTCGCTTGTTTCGGTTTATCTTGAAACTCTTGATGAAAGTGTGGCTGGCCCAATTCTTGCAAGGCTTGTGGACAAGGTTATGGGTAGAAGAGTCGAGGAAAGCGAGGTTAGGCGAGAAGCCGGCGGCGCTGAGGAGGTAAAGACTTGAGTTTAAGAAGCTTCCTTGAACAGATGGAGGCTGAAGGAGAAATTTTACACATCAAGGAGAAAGTCTCGCCGAAATTTGAAATGTCCGCTATTATGAAAGCATTTGATAATGGGCCAATATTACTTTTCGAAAGCGTTAAGGGATATTCAACAAAGGTCGTAGCAAATGTATGTGCAACCCGCAAGAGGATATGTAAGGCATTAAACACAAGCGAAGAAGCGCTATACCAAAAACTTATCGAGGCTTGGCGGAATCCAACCAAGCCAAAAATCGTAAATGATGCTCCGGTAAAGGAGGTTGTTAAGGAAAAATTCAGCCTTTCAGAAATTCCGGTTCTAACACATTTCAGGTATGATGCTGGGCCATACATAACCTCGGCCATAGTTTCAGCGAAAAGCCCAGACAAAACAGTTGAAAATGTCTCAATTCATAGATTGCAAGTTTTAGGCGAGGATAAATTGGCAATAAGGATTGTTCCTCGCCATCTTTATAGGCTGTGGCTACAGGCGAAAGAGGAGAATAAAGATTTGGATGTAGCCATCTCAATAGGTTTGCATCCAGCCGTTCATTTGGCAGCCACAGCCACAGTTCCTTTCGGAGTAAGCGAATATCACGTAGCGAATACATTGCTTGAAGGAAAGTTCAGGCTTGTCGAATGCGAGCATGTTGACGCCTACGCTCCAGCAGAAGCAGAACTAGTTTTGGAGGGTAAGCTTTCAACAAGCGAAATGGTTGATGAGGGGCCACTAGTCGACATAACTGGAACCTATGACATTAAAAGGAAGCAGCCAACCGTCAAGATTGTTGGAGTAATGCATAGACGAGACTATCTATATCAAGCCTTGCTTCCTTCCGGAAATGAGCATAAGCTTTTGATGGGATTATCCCGCGAAGCCGCAATTTGGGAAGCCGTCTCTAAGGTTGTTCCAAAGGTTAGGGCGGTGAATCTCTCGGCTGGCGGAGGAGGATGGCTTCACGCCATAATTTCGATAGAAAAGCAGACAGAAGGCGACGCAAAAAATGCCATACTAGCCGCTTTTGCCGCTCATCCAAGCCTCAAACACGTCATAGTAGTAGACTCAGACATCAACGTATATGATTTGGAGGAGGTTGAATGGGCAATAGCAACGAGATTCCAAGCCAGCGAAGACCTAATCATCATACCAAACGCCAGAGGCTCAACCCTCGACCCATCGGCAAATCAGGAGAATGGAACAACAACCAAAATGGGAATAGATGCAACACGCCCACTTGAAAAACCGAAAGAAAAATTTGAAAGAGCTAAAATTCCGAAAAGCAAGAAGATAGAAGAGATTATCGACAAATATAGGGTGAAGTATGGCTTTAGAGCCTAAGCATGGCGAAGGCGCTTGCAAGGATAAGAGCTATTCCAAGATACTGGAATATGGAAACAATTTGTCCCAAGATTAAAATCGCCCAAATAACGTGAAGCGCCGGATCAAGAAGCAGAATGGTTCCTTCACTTGTCGGCGAAACTTCGTTTGGATCCACGTAGTTTAGAAGTCCGTAGGGAAGTACTGTGCTGAAAACTGCGAAAATGATTAGAAGAGTAAGCTGATAGTGGTTTGGAATCACAAAGCTTACAAGAAGGGGGTTTTCCGTGAAAAATCTTAGAATAAAACCTAGAATTAGGGTGAGTGGAGCGGCGAACAGAAAAGTGTTAAATAATGCCTGTAAAGGCGTATAGGCATGCTTTTCCGTTCTTTTCAGGAACAAGTATAGTGCGTAGAGAAATCCTCCGAAAAGAGCCAGCAAAATTCCCAGATTAATATCTAATTCAGTTATTTGCTGGAAGGTTAATCCGCTTGCGAGAAAGGCGCCAAATATTCCAGCAAGGATTATGACAAGCTTCTTCACTGATGGTTTTTCTCTTCCGGAAATGAAAGAAATTATTGCCGTAAAGAAGGGCTGCGTGTAAACTAGGGCTACTGTTACTGGAACAGGGCAGCCGAATGCTATTGATGATAGGGCTGAAAAAAGGAAACCTGAAAAAACTAAGCCTCTCAGCATAAAATGTGCAGCATCTTCCAGTTTTAGCTTTGTTCTTCCCATTATCAAAAGGAAAATTAGAGGAAGCGAAAACGCCATTCTGGAAAATACTTGTTGCAGACTTGAAATTCCAGATTTCTTTAGAAGAGTCGAGAATATTAGGATGAAGCTGAATCCTAAACTTACAATCAGCAGCAGCGCGTGGCTCCTCGTAAATTTCAACTTTTGCTCCCTTTAGCTTATTTTGAATTCTGATTTTCGATTAGCAATAATTAATAGCTGAGCCGCTATAAAAGTTAAAGGCTAAATTTAAGGGTGTTTTAGAGGGATTGCAATGCCGCTTAAAGTTGAGGACGTAATGGTAACAGACGTAATCACGATAAGCTATAGAGCCAGCGTAAAGCGAGCCGCGCAAGTGATGAACAAGCATGAAATTGGCTGCCTAATAGTTGTTAAGGGAAACAAGGCTGTTGGAATAGTGACTGAACGCGACATGCTTAAGCGAGTGGTCGCCAAAGCAGCTGACCCCAAGAAGACTAGGGTTGAGGAGATTATGTCTCAGCCCCTCATTGTAGTTGAGCCGGACATGGAATTGGAAGACGCCGTCAAACTCATGTTTGAAATGAAGATCAAGAAGCTTCCAGTTGTTGATAAGGGAAAGCTTGTAGGCATAGTTTCAATAACGGACATCGCTAAATTCCATCCTCACATAATGGACATAATCAAGAAGCTTGCCATGCAGGAAGATGTTCCAAAGAGAATGCAGAAGGTTATGTGCTATTACATATCATAGACTGGAAGTCGCTAGAAAATTTTTATAAGCTTCTAGGAAACTTTCTGCAAATTTATCTGCATTCTTTTCTATTCCGCCGTGCCAGTCAGTCATGTTCCTTAAATGATGATAAAACTCATGCAAAACTATCAAAGGATTATTTAGCGCTTCTCTTCTAGAGAAATAGATAGTTTTCGTCTTTCTTACATAACATGCGGCGTTCTTGACATGTCCTTTAGGCATGCCAATCTTGATTTTCGGAGTTGAAATCTCGTAGTGTTCACTTAGTAGACGGAGAGCCTCTTCAACTTTGCTGTTTAAAATTAGGTGAACTATTAACGCTTTAAACTTTAAATCATCCCTCAAGTTCTGTGGTTCTCCTCTTTTACCCTTTAAAGTTTACAATTGCCCGTTTAACGTTTTCAGAGTCTAACCCATAAACTAGGATACGTTTATGCGGTGCTCTATGTCCCGAGACTATCACCACTCTTCTTCTAAAGAGTTTTGAGAGTTCCCTCTCTATCTCTTTGTTGGCTTTTCCCTTTACCGGCGGCTCAGTGCAGCAGATAACAATCTCGTTATCTTTAAGTTCGATGGAGAATTTTCTCGATTTCGGCTTTACATAAACCTCCAGCATTACGCCGTCCTTTACTTCTTTAATGCTCATAGTTTAGCTCAACTTCATTTATTTTCAGTTTTATAGTGGGAGTTTATCGACTTTCTGGGGTTGCTTTGCGAGATAAACACGCTCATTCATTCTTAGTTCACGCGTATATTTTATTTCTCCATCTATATGGCAGCCGGACTCGATGCTGATTATTTCTCCATAGACATTTCTTGCTCTTGCCTCATGCCTAAGAATTATTTCCCTTCCGTAAATGTCTTCTACTTGGGCTTCCTTCCCTATTATGACCCTGTCCGCTCTTATAGGCCCATGGACTCTGCCTCTTTTCCCTATTCTGAAGAATTTTGCTTTTACGCCATCTTCAGTTTCAACTGAGCCTCCAACTTCTACGTGTTCGTCGGCTTCTATCTTTTTTGCATTTAAAACACCGCCTACCTTGATGTTTTTCGCTTGAATAGTGTTTTTAACCTCCATTTTTCCGCCTACTTCGATGTCTCCTGTCAATTTAAGTTCACCATCAACTTTCATTTTTCCTCCTACCTTAACATCTTCTCCTTCAAGTTTTCCATTGACATTTAAAACACCGCCTACTTCGATGTCTTTCGATGATAAACTTCCCTTAACCTCCAATTTTCCTCCTACGTCTATTTTTTCGCCTTTATTGCTGTCTCCATTTATGCGGGCGACTCCTCCTACGTCTATTTTTTCAAATTCTAATTGTCCTTTTGATTCGAATACTCCGCCGACATCTATTTCCCGTATTTTTCCGCCAGCTACCTTCGCTGTGCCTCCCACTTTCATCTTTTTGATTTCGGCTTGAGATTCGATTTTTAGGCTGCCTCCAACATCTACAGTTTTTGCCTTGACTTTTCCCTCAGCCTTAAAGCTGCCTCCAACATCTATGTCTGCGGCATCCATGTCTCCCCTCACTTTTATGCTACCGCCCACATTGACTGTTCTGGCCTGAATATTTCTCTCTACGTAAAGCTCATTATCCACGTTAACGTGATCAGCCTTTAAATTTCCATAAACCTCAAGTTTTCCATCTTCAACTTCAATTCTGTTTTTAATTTCTAAATCTCCATGAATGGTTACGTCATCTTCTGCTTCGAGGCTTTCGGCATAAACTGAACAGTCAAAAGTGTTTTTCCCGTCACAATAAATATTTCCGGTAACAGTAAGTTTCGGCGGCTCTCCTTTCCCTTCTACCTTCGCGTGCCTTTTTAGGCGTAGATTGCCGTCGACGTAATCAAGCGTCTTCTTTTCTCCAGCTTCAATGCAAACTTCATCCTTCATTCTTTTATCACCGCTTTAACAATTAATAAAGAAATTAATAAGGCGGACTCACTTGAAGTAATCACAAATTGTTACCATTCCTCAAGTGCTGCGAAGAATTTCCGCATACGTTTGTAGGCTTCTAAAAACTCCATTCCACGCTTGGTAGCTGCATACTTTTTACGGTCGCCAACCATTATTTCCTTGACAAATCCACGTGAAGCCAAAAATTCCAGAACCTTCTTTGCTCTGTCCACCGGCATGTTAGCTCCGTAGGAGATTCTCGTTAGCGAACATATCCCCTTTTTTGCAATAACCTCTATCACATTTGCGTAAATATCATACTTGACTCTTCTCTTGCTAGACAATTTTTTCACGCAAATTTAGTAATTA
>CAYXFE010000048.1:0-6785 GCA_964464195.1 uncultured Candidatus Bathyarchaeia archaeon | reverse complement strand
GAAGTTCTTCCCAAACTCAGAGGACAAGAATCTTGAGCGAAAAGGACGAAATAACAGTTCAAGTAAAATTTGGGAGATTAGAGCAAACATTTAAGGGAAAACCAGAAGAAGTCTGGATTTTACTGAATCGTTTTTTCGCAAAAACTTTTCCAGCGCTGAAAATCTTAAAGAATATAACGCTTACAGTCGATTTAGAAAAATTAATTGAAGACTTGAAGGGAACAATTGAAGTTTCGAAGGAAGGCGCCTACATTCTAATTCCAAAAAACAAGCTTACAGATAAAGAATTATTGATGCTATGTCTCCTTGGAAAACGTTTAGCTTACATGCTTGGAATATCGGAAAGGGACAGCCTCTCCAGAGATGAACTCCGCGAAGAACTTGGTAAAAGCGCTAAAATAGTTAGCACAAGGCTTGGCGAATTATGCAGAGAAAAACTGGTGGCAAGAACGGAAAACGATGAATACAGGATAACTGATTTTGGAATTAGACATTTCCAGATGAATATTCTGCCGAGAATCAGGGCTAAAATCGCCTAGCCTATCTTCTTTTCTCCTTCTTGTAGATTTCTATGGTTTCCCTAACTCTCTGCACTATTTCTGGCGTAACATCCTCCTTTGCAGAAAAAATCAGGTAGCCCTCTTCAAGCTTTAGACCTACAACTACGGTTCTTCCATGCTTCACCATAGCATACTCAAACTCGCCGTGTATGGCTGAAAGCTCCCTGAAGATTCCGCCGAGCATAACCGCAAGCGTGTCTCCAAGCCTATAGGCGAGGTCTTCTGAAATTTCATAGTAACCAACAGACTTCATGCATAACGTATTGCCAAGCTCATCAATTAGCATTGCAAATCTAATTCGTTCATCAGCAGCCAAAACCCACTCGCAGACGCGGCTCATGACCTATCACTAATCGACTGAATTCCATCAAATATTTAAATGAAATCGTGCAGTCCGAATTGGAAATGATACATCCTAAATAACTGGCGGTCTTTTCTGTGCATATCTATACCTTCGCGGCCTCCCATCCCTTGTGAGAACATTTTCCTTAACCAAGTCTATTAGTGCATGTGCAACGGCTGTTCTGTCATAGTGGTAGCCTCTCCTCGCCATTTCGCTGTGGACTTCTCCTAGGCTTCGAGGAGTCGAGAACCAGCCTTCCTGCCATAGCTTCATTATTACTCCTTTGCATGTTTCTGCACGTGGCGCTCTCGCTGGCTCTGTTATTTCTGGTGTTATCTTTGCCTGTTGGGTTATTGTTGATAGTATTTGTTCTACTGCATTCTTGAGTTGGTTTTCTTGGCATTGTATCTCGAATTCTATGTTTCCCACCTTCATTTTGACTTTTATTGGAGGTTTTTCGGCAGTTTCCTCTTTTTCTTCTTTCTCCTCCATTCTTGTTCACTTATTGATTATTGAATTGTTCAACATGAACATGCACAACATTTAAATACAACATATCCATACACAGCCTATTGGTGAATCTTGGTGATTGAACAATTACATATTTCAACAACACCAAAATATAATTTTCCACGCTTGGCTGAATTCCCTCAACAACTCCTAGAAATAAGCATAAGAACCCTCAAGCATTCAAGCTTCAACCAACATGAAGTTCAAATTGAAAACAACATAAATTCAATAAACACGCAAAATATGAAACTAATCAAGCTAAGTCCAGCCGATGAGGAAGTACCAGTAGCAGCAGTTGACGTTTCAAGCATAAAAGTTGGCGAAACCATAAACGGCACAGTAATAGCCATAAGAGGCGCAATAGTATACCGAAAAAACGAAAAATACCGCTACCTCAAGATTGGACCCTTCCCATTTCATATAACTGAGGAGAATAAGGGGGAACTCTACCGCCTTTTCGGAACTCATCCGGCAAGCATTCTAAATGAGGCTTATCAGGTAACGATTGCGCCGGAGATTAACTATCTGCAAAGCAAAATTACAAGCGTATTCGAGAGGTGGCTACACTTAAGTTTGGCTTCTTCCCTTCATAATAGCCTAATCCTTCTAGACGGTTCATTAACTGCTGGAAACTTGGAAAAAACGGCGGAAACCATGCAGAAACTTATAGAAACTGCAAAAAGGAACGGAAACATTGTCTTAGCGATTTCTAAAATTAGTAGGATTAGAGTTGGAGGTCTTCAAATTTCAGACTTCGCCTATAAGCTTCCCTCTCCATGCCTAGTTGAACTGGATAATCTCCAATTTAGATATGGAGGCATAAAAAATCTTGGAAGGATCTACTTAGCCAAGCTTAACGGCTCAAAAGTTTTTAGACTTGACATTTACCGAGAAACGCCGAAAGAAGAAGGAATTAAAGCTGTTGAAAAACTTTTGGCGAGTGACCTACTCATTGATGGCTATCCAGAAACTCTGCGTCTAGCCCATATACTCTCAACTTTTACTGCTAATGAAATTGTGGGAATTCAACGCTACTTGAATGAGCGTTTCAATTTTAGGATTTTTGACAGATTAAGCATTAGAAAAATATTGTTTGGACCTTATGGGACACGTCATGAAACTTGAAAGCTTTTACGGAGAGGATTATGGCAAGGTGAAACTCTACAAGAAAGAGGGAAACACCGTTCAAATCGTCTGTCTTCCAACAGAACAATTCGAAAAGGGAGACTACCTAATAATCGAAGACAGAAAAATTGGAAAAGCATTGCTTGTCCAAGTAATTGACGTTCAATTCGCGAATGTTCCGGGAATTCTGGAGGAAATCCTGCGTGAATGCTCCCAAGAGCAAGACTACATTGAAGGAGAAAACATTGACCCGCTAGAAGTCTTGTCGCAGATAACGCTTATTCAAGATGCCAGAGTCCTAATATGCAAAATTAGAGCCGCAATAGAAAACGGAAAATTGACAAACAATACGGCATGGCTTCCATCAAGAATCGGCTCAACCATAAAGAAGATTCCAATTTCAAAACTTTTCTCTTTGGCCGGAATAAATGGAAAATTTCCGATTTATCTGGGAGAAACAAAGGAGAAAACTCAGCTCTTCATTGACGCCAAATCGCTGGATGGAAGACTAAACATAATCACTGGCAAAAAGGAGACCGGAAAGTCTCATCTTTCTAAGCTTCTAGTTTTAAGCCTCATCCATTACGGTGCAACAGTCATAGTTCTAGACCTAAACGGCGAATATACAGGACTGGGCTATGACGAAAATGGAAAGCCTAACGAGTATTGTGGCAAAATTAAAGTTTTAACTCCTGGAAGAAACTTCAAAATAACCTTAAAACAAGTCGATTTGAAAGTCATGCTTAATATCCTACTAAACGCTTTAAAGCTGCCTGGAACATCAGCCCGCGAGTTTAGGCGTATTTGGCGCTTTCTAAAGGAAAGAAATATGTTGTCGATGAAGGAGCTTGGCGAAGCCATCCGAAATTGGAAATGTAACCAGCATATTCGCGACGCGCTTTTCAGCCGATATTATGCACTGCTAAATTCCGGATTCTTTACGGATAATCCAGATGAGGCTTGCTCGCTTGAGGAAATTTTGGAGGAAACTAAGCTTAATGGAGGCGCCCTAATAATTAACATGCAGGATATTTCAACGATTGACCGACAGATGGTTGTTGAATTTGTTCTTGGAAAGCTTGTTGAGTTGCTTGCGGACTGGCGCTTGAGATCGGTTTTTCTTTTCGCCGAGGAGGCGCACCTATATCTGCGAGATACCTACTGGGATGACATAGTAACGAGAATGCGGCACTATGGCGTGTTTACAACCTTCATAACGAATCAGCCAGACTCAATACGTGAAAGCATCTACCGGCAGGCAGACAACATTTTCCTATTCAATTTCACAAATGAACGGGACCTAGAAACAGTTTCAAGAGCTTCAAGAGTTGATGGTGAAACAGTAAAGTCTATAGCTAGAGATTTGCCGCCGCAACACTGCCTAGTCCTAGGAAAGGCAGTAAAAGACTTTCCGGTAGTTGTGAAGGTTAGGGCGTTAAACGTGCAAACGAAGGGGCAAACAAGATACTTCTTCATTGAAGCTTTACAGAAAACCTAAGATTTCATGTTTTAAACTTCGAATCTGGAAGGTAGATAAATAAGTGAGAATTTCGAAACCTTTCAAGCCAATTAGGGGAGACTGAAGTGAACGAAGAGAGGCTGAAGGCTGACTATGCGCTTACGACCATGATGAGGGAGGCTATGGAATCGTCTCATAGAAGGCTTATAGTAACTTATGGCGAAAACTCGGCTGAAGTTCTCGCACATATAGTTTGGAGACACTTCATGCTCATGGGCTGTAAAGCTCACAAAGTCATTTATGTAGACCAATATGATAAGGGTGGAGCTGAACTCGACTATTTCCTTGAAAAACTCAAGAAAATATCATATCCAATCGAAAATGTGAAACATTACGCCTATGAGGAAAGCATTCGGCTTCTAGGAACAACAAACGACATTCTAATTTTAGACATGACTGAAGGCGCGAGAGCAAACGACATCGGAAGACTGGTAGAGACCGTGAAGGGCGGAGGCCTCGTAATACTGCACAACCTCAACCCAAACATCGAAACGCCATGGAGAACCACAATTCATAAAAAACTTGTTTCGCCGCCCTATGACTGGAGCGACCTAAAGCCGAGATTCGAAAAATACTTTATCAGAAAGGTCATGGAAAATCCTAACGTTTGGATTTTTGACGGATGGAAAATCATAAAGGGAGAACTTTTACACTCGAAGAAAGTAGGTAGAGAAAAACCTGTTCTGCCTGAAAAGAGCAGAATTCCCAAAAGATTACATAGACTCGCCCTCACTCAAGATCAGGCGAGAGTTTTACAGATATTGGAGGAGGCCATGCGCGGAAAGGACAGAAGCATTTTGGTGATTACTGCAAATCGTGGAAGGGGAAAATCTGCCCTATTAGGATTGGGTGCCGCCTTACTCTTGCATATGGGAGCCAGAAGAATTCTGGTTACGGCGCCAGGCAAGGAAGAAGTCCAAGTCGTATTTGAAATGGCTGAGAGAGGACTGACAACTTTAGGCGAAAAAGTGAAGAAAGAAATTGAAAGCGGATGGATTTTGAGGCTGAAATGCAAAAAGGGAATCATCGGATTCACTCTACCCTACCGCGCCCTATCAGAAAATGCAGACGTGATACTGGTTGATGAAGCGGCTGGAATACATATTCCACTACTATTCAGACTTATGAAAAAATTCTCGAAAGCAGTTTTCGCTTCGACTATTCATGGATACGAAGGCGCTGGCAGAGGCTTTTCAGTAAGATTTCTAAAAACCCTCGAAGAAGATAAGGAAGTAAGACTCTGTAAAGCTGAGCTTAAGGAGCCAATAAGATATGCGCCCGGAGATCCAGTTGAAGAGTGGCTCTATGACGCTTTGCTCCTAGACGCTGAACCGCCGGAAATAAAAGAGACGGTAAATGTGGAGGAATGTCGATTTGAAAAGCCGAATCTGGACTTGTGGTTTGAAAGGGATGACAGAAGACTCAGGCAGTTTATCGGAATTTATGTACTTGCACATTATAGGAATCGACCGGACGATCTCATTATACTTGGTGATGCACCTCATCATCTGGCAAGAGCGCTAACAACAAAAAATGGCGAAATTATAGTTGCTTTACATCTGGCCGAGGAAAGCCATATGCCGGAAAAACTTATCGAAGATACTTTGCTGGGTAAGCCTCCATCTGGCTATCTGATTCCAGCATGCATGGTAAGATATTATCCATCATTCAGAGAATTCGCCGACATGAAGGGGATAAGAGTTGTAAGGATTGCGACCCATCCAGAACTCATGGATAAAGGGCTTGGAAGCCTAGCCTTAAAGAGGCTATGTGAAGAAGCTGTAAACGAGGGTTTCGACTGGGTTGGAGCAAGCTTCGGAGCTGAAAAGAGGCTTCTCAACTTTTGGCTCAAAAACGAATTTGTTCCATTGCATATAAGCCCCATGAGAAACGTAATTTCAGGAGAGTTCAGCGTAATAGTCGTGAAACCGCTAAGCGAAAAAGCGGAAAGAATAGTTAGGGAAATCCATAGAGAATTCAAATTGCGACTTTTAGAATCGCTTCCAGACACATACTACAATCTTGACCCTGAAGTTGCAGCTCAACTGTTAAGCGTGGAACGCTGGAGCCATCTAGAAAAGCCGGAGCTTACACCTTCCCAAAGGGAGAGGCTCATAGAGTATATACGAGGCAGCCTCGCCTATGAAAGTGCATGCGACGTCGTAAAGCACATTCTCAGAGCGCATTTCCTAAGCTCCGGAGAAGCTAGATTGAAGCTGGAAATGAAGGATGAAGCAAAACTCATAGCAAGATGCCTACAATGCAGATCATGGGACAAAACAGCAGAAATCCTCGAAACACGCCCCGCAAGTCTAAAATCGGAAATAAGATTCCACATTAGAAGGCTGGCTGAACACTATGAAGGTTAAACAGCTAAACTTCAAGAAAGAATACAAGGAAATTCTTCTTTCAGGCAGAAAAATGACAACTATAAGGATGAGCACAGACCTAAAGCCCGGAGACATTGTCGAACTCATAGCAGGAGGAGAAAGCTGCGGATACGCAAAAGTAAAAAGCATAACAAAGAAAAGAGTTTCAGAATTAAGCAGAAAAGACGCCATAAAAGATGGATTCAAAAGCGTAAAAGAACTCTTCAAAACTCTGAAAAAATATTACAATGAGCTTACGCCTGACAGCTACGTTTACATAATAAGCTTTGAGAAGACATCTCTAAAGCCAAACAGCAAGAAAAGAAAGAGGTTAAACAAATCAAGAAAGTAAATTTGTT
>CAYXFE010000047.1:5383-6847 GCA_964464195.1 uncultured Candidatus Bathyarchaeia archaeon | reverse complement strand
CAGACGCTGCGAAGAGATGCAGCGGAACCTAGAAGCCAAGAGAAAACAAAACTTAGGTGAGGGAAGATAACTTGGCGAAGGTGAGAGCACACGTATTTGTAAGCGGAAGGGTTCAAGGGGTCTTCTTTAGATATGAAACTCGCCAACATGCCAGAAGGGTGGGCGTAACTGGATGGGTGAGAAACCTTCCAGACGGAAGGGTTGAAGCTGTCTTCGAAGGCGAAAAAGAAGCCGTAGAATATATGATAGAGTTTTGTAAGCGTGGTCCACCAGCAGCCAAAGTAGAGAAGGTCGAGGTTATCTGGGAACCCTATAAAGGAGAGTTTGAAAGCTTCACGATAAGGTATGGCTATTAAATTAAATGTTTAAAAGCTTGAGCCGTCAACTTCTATGGGCAAGAGGTTGTTATATGCCGAAAATCTTGCTGATAAATGATGATGGAATAAATTCGCCCGGCATTTTAATGCTGAAAAAGGAGCTTGAAGGGCTAGGCGAACTATTCATTGTGGCTCCTGAAAATGAGAGAAGCGGCATTGGAAAAGCAGTAAGCTCATCACTCGTAAGGGTTAGACGGATAACTTTGGCTGACGGCTCTGAGGCTTATGCCATAAGCGGAACCCCAGCCGACGCCTTTATGCTGGCTAAATACAAGATTTTAGGCAAAAATCCAGACTTGCTTGTTGCTGGCATAAATTTGGGGCCAAACCTTGGAATAGACGACTTTTTCACTTCTGGAACTTTAGGCGCCGCAATAGAGGCTGCCATCCACGGGGTCCCCGCCGTCGCAGTCTCCTATTGTATAGAAAAATTTGTTGAAGGACAGAATAAGGCTTCCTTAGTGAATATGGAAGTTCTGGAGTTAACGGCCAAAATAGCTGCGAAAACGGCTGAATACTTGCTCAAGTACGGAATGCCATTCGACGTCGATATAATCTCAATTAATGTCCCTGAAAAGATTAGTTCTGCGGATTTTGAAGCAACCACGCTTTCCTATAAGGGGTATCTTGATCTTTTTAATAGGCGTGGAGAAGGTTACATAATTGGCCGATGGGTTTTGTCGGACTATCCGGACGACGTGAAGGGAACAGACATTTACGCAGTTAAGAAGAGAAGGCGGATTTCAATAACTCCCATTAAATTGAGGTTTATTCATAACACCGAGGGGATTAGAAAGCTAATAGACTTTCTAAAAAACTCTAATCTTGAATAACCTTATTGAGGCTTTTTAGGGATTCTGAAGTGCGACTCCTTTCCTGCACTTATGTATTCTCCTCCTGCTCCGCGAACGATGGAGGCTATTTTAGCGAAGTTTTCTCCGCCCAGATATTGTCGGGGCTTGACGATTATATAGTTGTCTTCTTCCTCGAATGAGAGTAGGTCTCCAAGCTCGCTTGGAAACATCATGCGCACATCTTCGATTCTACGTATTGTCTCTGGAGCTGGAGCGGGTGTTGGTGGCTGCGG
>CAYXFE010000047.1:0-5283 GCA_964464195.1 uncultured Candidatus Bathyarchaeia archaeon | reverse complement strand
GGCTGCGGAACGGTTGACTTGAGGGCGTTAACAAGCTCCCTTAAGTCTTTGGCTATTGTCTCCATGACTACGAGTAGGTCATTCATCCGCTGAATTAAAACTTGAATTGACTCTTTCTCTTCATCTCGACTTGACAGCTTGAGGCCTCCAGCAACAATAATATGCTAGAAACTCACTCTTTTATTTTGCCATAACAATTACTTGTCTAAGTTTGGTGCCAGAGCTTGCTTGAAGTCGACGGCAGTCAGAAAAGCGGAAGCGGCACGATACTTCGCCTTTCAGTAGCCTTAGCCAGCATATTGGGGAAGCCTCTTCACATTCATCATATAAGAGAGAAGAGGCCGCAGCCGGGTTTAAGACCGCAACACTTGGAAGCAGTGTTGACGGCGGCTAAGCTCTGCAAGGCTGAAGTTGAAGGTGCAACCCTAGGCAGCAGGGAATTATGGTTTAGACCAAAAGAAATAGCTGGTGGAGAAATTACCGCCGAAATTGGAACGGCTGGAAGCATACCAATGCTGATAATGACTGTTCTACCTGCATGTCTCTTCGCAAAGGCTCCGGTAAGGCTTCACATCAAGCGTGGAGGAACAGACGTTAGACATTCGCCAACCATCAATTACCTACAGTATGTTATGCTCAGAACTTTGAAACGCATGGGAGTTAGAGCTTCGCTTACAATTCATAGGTATGGTTACTATCCAAAGGGAATGGGCGAAGTAACACTTGAAGTTTGGCCGTGTAGGGAGCTTAAGCCAATACGCCTAGAAGAGTTTGGCCAAATTCAAAAGATTGGCGGAATATCCGTCTGCACGTTCCTAGCTGATCGAAGGGTTGCGGAAAGACAAGCCAAAGCGGCAAGCGAATACCTACGGGTTAGAGGCTTCGAATCAAACATTCGAATAGTTAACGACCGTTCGAATCCATTGCAGAAAGGAAGCTCAATAGTTTTGTGGGCGGAAACGGACAAGGGCGTCCTCTTGGGCGGAGACGCAATAGGAGAATTGAGGAAAAGAAGCGAAGACGTAGGAAGAGAAGCTGCAGAAAACCTCTATAAAGAAATTGAGGCAAAAGCAACCGTTGACGTCCACATGGCCGACATTCTTGTGCCCTATGTAGCCCTAGCAAAAGGCAAGTCAGTGTACTTCGCTCGTGAACTCTCAGATCATCTTGAAACGAACATTTGGCTCGCTGAGAAAATTTTAGGCGTCAAATTCAATGTAACCAAAATAGACGGACTTTACAGAATAGAGAAAATCTAACTTGGAGAGAAAGGCCTTGCTAAAGGCCAAAATTCGAGGAATATACGCAACGGCGCTAACGAAGCTCTTAATGGAAAATGGATTCGAAATTGTTGAACCTTCCCAGCCAATCCGAGAAAGATTCGGCCTAGCTGAAAATACGGGCTTTCCAAACCTTAAAATTAAAGACAGATTCGACAGACAAGGAGTAAGAGCCATAGGCGACAGAGAAGCCATAAACCTCTTCAGAGAAATCGTCCACTCCAGCCTTGAAGATGCAATTACGCGGAAATGGCCAGTGAGCCTAGACGGCATCTACAAGGGAAAAGTCATAGGCGAAACAGGCGGCTTTCTACTTGTCGATATAGGCGATACGGTCGGTAAGCTTCCGAAATATGAAGCGTCTTTGCATGAAGATGGCGTTCTACTCGTTCAAGTTGAAAGGAAACGAATTGGAAGCAAAAGGCCTCTTCTTTCCACAAAAATAAAGATTCCGGGAAAATGCGCCATACTCATCAACACAAACAAGGTAGGAGTAAGCCTAAAAATAAGGGACATTAAAAAACGCTTCGAGCTATATCAGCTCGGTAAGGAATTGGCTCCGGCTGATTGGGGAATAATCTGGCGAAAAGAAGCGGCGGCCAAATCTCGTGAAGCGCTTGAGAGAGAAATTAAGGAACTTACCGGAAAAGCAAGAATGGTTATGGAGAAATTTGAAACCGTTAATGCCCCATCCTTGATCTTTGAAGGCTTGTACTGTATGGACATAGAATTTCCAGCTCTTTCTAAAAGGAAGCTTGACGAAATTCGAGGGGAGGTTACAGCTACGTTAAATGGGCATCACTATTATAAGGCGTGCGGCGGAAAAATCTCCTCCGCCATCGAAATGGCAGAAAAACTTCTAGAAAAAGGGAAACCATTAGAAGAGGTTGAGTCTCTCTTCAAAGAGACCATAGAAAATGAATATCCAATTGAAGGCTCTCCAATAGAGATTGAGCACGTGAAATTAAGCGGAAAAACGTTTAGTCTGGGCAAAGGCATAATTGAGAAGATTAATGGAGACAATATTCAATTTAAAAGAGTCTTTCATAAGCCTGGAATTTACGATGGGCTGGGAACAAAAAAGGAGCCTGGAGACACAGCCATAACAAGCGTGAAAATTGGAGATTGGATGTTAAAGACAAGCTATTACTCATGCAACGGAGCATATAAAGGGACATACATTAACTTGAATACTCCTGTCGAGCTTTATCCATATGGCATTCGCTATGTGGACTTAGAGATTGACGTATGCATTCTTCCAGAAGGCACTGCAAGAATTACGGATGAAGACAAACTCTGGAAAGCTGTTGAAAATGGTCTCATAACTGAGAAACTGGCTAATTTCATAACGGAAAAAGCTAGAAAAATAATTGATGAGTTTAATTCAAAACAGTAAAGGATATAAGTTTCTTATCATGGTGAACACTCTTGGGATAATATAATGAGCGTGTGGAAGCTTCGGGCATCGATGCTGGGTACCTTAGCCATAATAATTGGGCTCACAACTCTAGCATTCATGTTAATTCTTCAACTCATCGGGGTATTCAATTGGGCGTTAATAATATTCTTGGTTGCAGCTTTCAATATTGCCCAATGGCTTGTGGCACCCTACATAATTGACGCCCTTTACCGTGTTAAAGAAATTTCGAGGAAGGATAATCCGAAACTCTACAGCATGGTGGAACGGCTCAGCCGAGCAAGCGGAATAAAAATGCCAAAAGTTATGCTGGCAAACGTTCCGATACCAAATGCCTTCGCCTACGGTTCACCAATTGCTGGAACACGCGTAGCTGTTACAAAGGGATTACTTGAAGTTCTTGAGGATGAAGAAGTTGAGGCAGTAATTGGGCATGAGCTTGGCCATCTAAAGCATAGAGATGTCCAAATAATGATGTTTGTCTCGATGCTTCCAGCCATATTCTACTATATCGGCTATTCACTTCTCTGGTCTTCAATGTGGAGTTCTAGAGATAGGGAAGGCGGAGCTGGATACGCAGCCATAATTGGCCTTGCATGCATAGCGCTCTACTGGATATTACAGCTTTTCACCCTAGCCCTAAGCAGACTCCGCGAATATTATGCTGATAGGCATAGTGCCACCATAGTTGAGGATGGAGCCAGAAAACTGCAAGAAGGACTAGCAAAAATAGTTCACTACAGCAGAGAAATGAAGAAGAGAAGTCCGCACCTTTCGAGCCTCAATGCATTTAAGGCACTGTTCATTGCTGACCCAGACAGGGCTGAAAGCGACACACTGGCTATTTCAAGCTCATTCAGAAGCTCGGATCAGAAGCTTGTTCAGGAAATTCTCAGCAAAAGAGTAACTCTAGCCGATAGGATAATGGAGATCTTCTCAACTCATCCCAACATAGTTAAACGGATAAAGGCGTTGCAAGAGCTTAGAACTAGTGCCTAAACGAGCCTAACATGTTTTTCCACTTCTTTTACTAGCTTACCTGCCTTAATCATTTCGTAAACTTTCTCTATGTCATCGCTTAGCACTCTATCCTCTCTCAGCATTGGAACCTCGCTTCTTATGGTTGAATAAGCAATTCTTGTTCCTAACCCAAGCTTTTCCGCTCCCTGTAAATCTGCCGCCTGGCATGCGCAGAGAAGTTCTATGGCGAGTATACGCCATGTATTCTCTATTATGTCCATAGCCTTTCGGGCGGCTGTTGCTCCCATACTTACGTAATCTTCGAAGTTTGCCGATGTTGGAATTGAGTCTATGCTTGCTGGGTGAGCTAAAACCTTATTTTCTGATGCAAGCGCCGCAGCCGTATATTGGGCGAGCATGAAGCCGCTGTTAAGTCCCTCTTTAGCCTCCTTTGAAACCAAGAAGGGTGAAAGTCCCCTATTTAGCTTATCGTCTATCAATCTGGCTATTCTTCTCTCCGAAAAGCCGCCTACTATTGTTATGGCTATTCCAAGCGTGTCCATTGCAATTGCTAATGGTTGGCCGTGAAAGTTTCCGGCTGAAATGCATGTCTTATCATCTTGGAAAATTAGCGGGTTGTCAGTTACAGAGTTTATCTCCGTCTCAACTATCTGCCTTGCATAGGCTATTGCGTCTCTGGCGGCTCCAAGCACTTGTGGAATGCATCGCAGCGTGTATGGATCGTGCGGATAACCAAATTTCTTCATGGCTTCCATTCCAGAAATGATTAGCTTGCTTCCCTTTACAAGTTGTCTAATGTTTCTCGCAGTTAATGTTTGGCCGGTATGCGGTCTAAGGCTACTTATTCTTCCTTCAAAGGCATCTAAAACCCCGTTTAGGGCTTCTAGACTTAATGCTGCTGCAATTTCCGCCGTTTTTATCAGGTTTTCGGCATCATGAATGGCTAGGGCGGCTGTGGCTGTTGTTAGTTGGGTTCCGTTGATTAGAGCCATTGCCTCCTTTGCCTTAAGCTTTAAAGGCGCAATTCCCGCCTTTTTTAGGGCTTCATTTCCTGGTAGAATTTCGCCTTTATATTCGGCTTTCCCTTCACCTATCAAAACTAGCGCGATATGTGCTAATGGAGCCAAGTCGCCGCTTGCACATACGCTTCCCTTTTCTGGAACAATTGGATGAACTCCCTCATTCAGCATTTTAACAAGCGTCTCCAGAACTTCAAGTCTAATGCCTGAATAACCCCTTGCAAGCATGTTTGCACGTAGAAGCATGGTTGCCCTAACAATATCTTTTGGCAAGGGCTTTCCGGTTCCAGCTGAATGGCTGCGAACCATATTAAGCTGAAGCCTTTCTTGATCTTCCCTAGAAATCTTCACTCTTGCTAAGGCTCCAAATCCTGTATTAACGCCATAAACGGCTGTTTCTGAATCCAAAATTTCCTCAAGAACCCTACGAGAATTTTTCACTCTCTCCTTTACGTAATCTGGAATTTCAACCTTCGCATTTTCACGTGCAACAGCCACTACATCCTCAATTGTTAGTGATTCTCCATCAAGAATTACCGTTTTCAACTTTAATCCTCCTAAGCTACTGTTAAGGTTAAAGGGAAAA
>CAYXFE010000046.1:0-6884 GCA_964464195.1 uncultured Candidatus Bathyarchaeia archaeon | reverse complement strand
CCTATTAAGCAGTGTAGAAGCATGATATTGGCGACTGCCATAAATGATGCCATAATCGCCTACTATTCAATGAAGAAGTATGGGATTAGACCGCTAAATGATGAACATCCATTGTTTAAGATTTTCTAGGATTTTTCAGAATTTTTCGTAGGGACTTTGCTTGAATAAGTAGTCCGATGATGTCTGATGTGAGGCGTGCAGTTATAGCTACAAAAATTGAGCCGGAGAGCACTAGGAAAATGCCAAGCATTACGCCTTTATAGAAGACTAGGAGGGCGTTAGGTAACCCTTGATAAAGACTTGGAACAAAGAATAGAAAGGCTTGGATGAGTATTGCAATTGCTGGATGAAGAAACATTAGGCTTGTTGTTAGAAACCCTCTGAAAATAAGCTCTTCCATCAGACCGCTTAAAACCGTAGTAAAAGAAAGAAAAGCTATGAATTCACTTGGATGCATAGGTTTCTGAAACATTATTTTTAGAATTTCCTCTTCTCTTCGGCTTTTTCCCAACCCCAGACGCATTCGAAAAATCTGGATTAGCAAATTTATTGGCATTCCTAGAAAGAAGATTAACAGTCCAGCCAGAATTCCGAGCAAAAGCCAAAAATGAACGGGAAGAGAACTTTCAAGTCCAAAAATACTAATTAAGTTCTGATTGGCAGAAAAAGAGAATAGGACAAGTAATGTAATGAATATTATTCGGTTTATGGTGGAGTATCCAGCTATGCGGTAAAATGAAGTTTTTCTGTCATATTTTAGTGTATACCTTGGATCCGTCTTGTAGGATATTAAGAGGAAAACTGCGTAGGAGAAAAAGAAGGTTGAAAGAGTCAGTAATGGGTTTTCATTCAAATTTTCTACCTTAACTTTGTTTTTCTAGAAGTCCCTTAACCTTTTTCACGCAATCCCACGCATCCTTTGCATAAGCATCTATACCATACTCTTCACATGTTTTCTCCGAAACAGCTCTTCCGCCAATCACCACTTTAATTTTATCTCTTAATCCCTTTTCTTCAAGAATTTTCATTAAATCGCCCAAATACTGAACGGTCTCATCTAAAGTTATTGATACGGCTATTATTTGCGCATTCTCTTTAAGGGCGGATTCAACGAATTTTTCTGGTTCAACGTTTACGCCTAGATTTTTTACTTGGAACCCTGCGGCGCGTAGAGTCGCTGCGACTATGTCCTTGCCTATTCCCTGTTTGTTTCCCTTCAATGAGCCTATCACTATTTTTCCTTTCATTCCCACCGGTTCGACTTGTAGGTGGGGTTCTAGGACGCGGAATGCTTCTCGCATGGCTGAGGCTGCTGCTGCAACGTCGACTATGAAGTATTCCTTTCTCTGGTATTTTTTGTCTACTATTTCCATTGCCTCAATAAGCTTTTGCAACGCCATGTTTGTGGATAATCCTCTATTGATGACTTGTTCGGCTATTCTTCTGGCTTTTCTAACATCGCCTACGATAACGGCGTTTCTTAGGTCTTCGAGAAGCTCTTTAATTGGCAATCAAATCCCTCACGTAAGCTTAAAGCCTAAAGACTTCTTTAGTATCTCAAAATTAATTTTTCCAGCCTTAAAGGTGTTTCCAGTCCGCATGTTATTAACGGTCAAGACGGCTGGGGCGAACAGGTTTGGGTCAATCTTGTAGAAATCATAGTTTGCATCCTTGAATATTTCGATGAATGGCCTTCCATAATCCTTAGAAGCGCATGATGGGGCGTTCCTTACAAGGTTTTCCAGCTTATCATCATTCTCATGGTCAACGATTAGATGAACCGTTCCGCCATAAAGAATTGCATCGTTGGTCCTTGCCATTGCAACCGTAAACTTTGGATGTAAAGGCGGAATCGGCGCGCATCCCCAAGCATAAACGATAACGTTTGGGTCTAAACCAAGCTTGTTGAGTTTATGAATCCCAGTTTCAACGATTCTCCCAGAAACTTGGGTTGCTCCAGCCAAGCTTGCAGTCGGAGCCAGAATTATGGCTAGATTCTCCGGAGAAACATTACATTCCTTTAGGAAGCGGTCCAGCAGGCTTTCAGGCGGATACTTGTCTGTCTCAAGAACTATAACCGCCTTATCCGAGGTGTCTTTATAACCTATTTTTTCATAGATTTCCTTTGGCTTCAATGATATTGCTCTGGCTGGACCGGAGCCTATGGCGAAATAGTCTCCCTCCTTTATTTGCCAACCGGCAAACTGTGAGCCTAAAGTTGCGATGACTGGATGGTCTGTATATACAAAGATTGATGGAAGCGTTATTTCGCCATATTCTCTATATGTTATTCTTGCTTTTCCGCATCCTCCCATGCAAATTTCAGTTATTATCTTTCCAGCTTGGAAGCCTCCCTTTGCTTTTATTCCTGCATCAATTATCGTTACGCCTTTGCTTGACTTTTCAATATGAATATTGTAGAATTCCGGATTTTCAATCAGCTTTTCGACTAGCTTCCATGCCAGACGGTTTACGCTTGGAAGCTTCTCCAAACTAAACCTCCTAAATCAATTTTTCATAAAAGCTTAGATGGGGATTTTTCATTTTTGAAATGTAAAGTTTTCCTTCGCCGTTTTCTGTTATGTCTCCTGAAAATAGGTAGAATGGTCCTTCGACAACTTCGCCTTCTTCAACCTTAACCTTCTTCTTTAATCCTTCAATGGTGAATGTTGGCAAAACAGACTCTATAGTTCCGCCTACAATTATTTTTCCGCCAGTCATGCATGCGCCAGCTCTTCCCTCACAGTTTTTCTCAATATAAATTGTTCCTTTACGCATTCTTAGACCAGCGAATTGCCCCGCGTTTCCATAAATCTTTATGATTCCCTTCCGCATGTAGGCGCCAACCTCGTTTTCGGCATTACCATGAACAATTATTTTTCCGCCCCGCATTCCCGCTGTGCTGCCGCGGTAGGGCGCCGCCAAATAGCTTCCAGCGTTTCCGTAGATTTCTATTGTTCCGCCTTTCATCATTGAGCCTGCCCATCTGTCGGCGTTTCCTCTAACCGTGATTTTTCCGCCCTCCATTTCCTGTCCAAGATACATTCCTACGTCTCCGTGAATTATTATTTGGCCCTTCTTCATTTTTGCGCCTATCATCCTTATTTTTCGTAGGTCTCCGTAAATTGTGATGATTGGCTCATTTTCTTCCTCTTTCTTTATTCTTTCAACTTTGAATATTTCTGCAAGCTTTTTCTCTTTGTTTCCTTCCCAGATTTTCAGTTCCCCTATTTCTTCTGGGGTTTTTCCTTCGAAATTGTCCGGGGTTATGCATTCGGCGAAGATTGGATGTTTAAATTCTCTTCTGGCATAGAGGTTTATCATTTAGACATCCGCCTCTATGGTTATTGGACTTGAAACTGCAAGATAATGCTCGGAAACTGGATAATTTTCATACTCAACTGTCCAGTATTCCCTGAATCTTCGCTTAAAGTCTTCCGTTACTCGCCACGGATCTGAAACCTTTATGTCGAGCCATATGGTTCTGCCCATGACATGCTTAACTATTTCTCCGTCCTTCGCCACTATTTCTCCATCCTTTATCGTATAGGCTGAATTTTCAAATGCTCTCCTAACAAGCGGATAATTCTTCGCCGGATCTATCTGTTCTGGATTAAACTTGTAGATTGCTATGTCAGCATCTGCACCTATGCCTAGATGCCCCTTATTCTTTAGGCCTAAAGCCTTGGCTTGGCCAGCCCTTGTCATGATGGCTATTTCGTAGAAGTCTAATTCACGGTCTATGGTATAGAGTAGGCTTTTCCTCTGGGTTTTCTTATGGGTCTTTTTCAGAGTCTCCTCTCTTGCCTTTCTGCTCATGAGCCACATGATTATTCTTGGATAAGTTATGAAGGGAGCGGCGTTTGGATGATCTGTTGTCAAGTAGATTTTCCATGGATCCTTAATGAGCAGGGCTAGTTCTAAGCCTATGCTCCACTGGGTTGAATGCACATAACTTTTTCTTCTATAATGGAATGGAACTATTCCAGCGCCCGTTTCAGTTTCCACGTCGTGATTTACCCACTTGTTTCCAGTAAGCTCGTAGAGGGTATACTGGAATGGGCCGTCAGCCGTCATGGTGGTTGTATCAGTGAATACGACTTGTCCCATATCTAATGTGACATGCGAGTGGGCATTGACATATTTGGCGATTTCAGCCGCACCTGACTCCATGGTCTTCCAGTCCTCACCCTTGAAGGCGCTGAATTGGCAATGAGTTATATGAATCGCTGGTTTTCCATCCTCAGCCAGATCCTCAACGCATTTCATAGTATCCAATGTCGTAGCATAGTTTCCGGGTTTTCCAAGATTATTTGTGTGAACATGAATTGTGTGCGGTAAATTCAAAAGCTTATTCACCTTGCATAGGCCCCGCACTATATCTCGCGGCGTAATGCCAAAATATGGAATTTGATCATCTATGCTCTCGACGTTTCGACCGAATCCCCATGATTCAACTCCGCCTGGATTAACAATTTTTATTGCATATCCTTTAGTTGATGAAATCATCCATGCGACGTATTTGGCGCATTCCTCGATTTGCCCATCCTTTAAGTATTCAAGCACAAACCACCAATCGCCTAGGAGCGGATAGGTTGCCTTATCAACTATAGGGGTGTCGCTTAACTCCTCATGCGTATGCTTAGCCTCAAGCGGAGGCATTGAAGGATTCATTATGGCTGTATATCCCATCCTCGCGTAGCGGTATCCAGTCGTAAAGGTTGAGGGAATAGAGTAGCCTACTCCGGAGCGTGTTATGGCTGTTTTACGTTCAAAATCTTTAAAGTGATCTTCAGGTCGCAGAAGTCTGCCGGAATTAACCTCAGAACCCGCAATGTGACAGTGAATGTCAATTCCGCCGGGCATGACTATCATGCCTGAAGCGTCAATAATTTTGGCTTTATGCTCATTAACGCTCTCAACAATTTTTCCGTCTCTGACGGCGATGTCCATTTTCTCGCAGTTAATCCCATTAATTGGATCGTAGACAAAACCGTTCTTTATTAAAAGCTCCATAATTATCACCTAGCCAGCCTTTCCTCCCTTAATCCTCCTAACTTCCTGAAGAATTCTTTTCAGTATCTCCTCATCTGAAAGTATGCCAGGAGGTGGTTCAACTACCTTCTTAAGCGGAAGAGGAACGTGATCCATACGATAGGCGGTTCCCTCAGCCTCTATACCGACAAAGGCTGAAGGAAAAACCACATCAGCCATCTGCGCCGTAGCATTCATATGAGGATCAATAACAATTAAGGGATTACTAACCAAATGCTCAACCGCCTTACGTGGAAACGTTGCAACCGGATCGGAGGCAACCACAAGCGCAGCGTCAGAGTCTCCCCGAAGAAGAACGTCGATTACCGATGTTTCTCCAGGATTATAGCGTGGATATCCCAATGAAAAGTCTACGGCGTATGGATAGCCCGTCTGCCATGTAAAAACTGTGTTTGCGCCAGTCACGTTGAAGTGTCCCCTCATGGGCATTATGATGAATTTTGTTCTCATGTTTAGGTCTCTAACCAATGATAGGGCAGCATCTATATTCCTTAATTTACCGCTGCTCATGGTTAGGCCGAGCCCGAAGAAAAGCGCGCCGAAACTGCAGTTAATCATGACGTCGGCGACTTCCTCTAAATATTCAACTGGAACCCCAGCCACTTCGTCCACGTCAAGCTCCTGATCCCTAACCAATGCCCTAAACGCTTGCAGAAGCTCATAATCCTTGTTTGGCTCGACTTGAATGAAGTAATCAGCCATTTCAGCCGTCTTCGTCTTTCTAACATCAACCACTATGAGCTTTCTCTCCCTCTTCTGCAGGGTTGGAGGAGGCTCCCTTCTGAGATGTGGCGGAGCCGAAATTTCCCGTTTAAAGAATATTCTTTTAAACGCTCTCTCAATTTTCTTTTTGGCTATTAACGCTCTTATTTTTGCTATGTAGCCTCTCCAAGCGCTTTTCTGAAATCTTCCTTCCGAAAAGCTTGTGTATCTCTCTAGGTGACGTGGATGCGCACTCCACGGGTTGCTTCCCCAATATATTATGAGGTCGGCTCTATGCCTAATCTGCCCAAGCGTGCATGATGAGATTCCCACGTCTTGGATGCTCAATATTGAGGGGCCGTGACATGTAGTCGCTGTATTGTCTATTACTCCGCCAAGCTCTTCGGCTAGCTCTAGGCCTACACGTATGGCTTCGCAGCTTGTTGAACTCCATCCATAAAGAACGGGATAGTTAGCTTCGGCTAATATTTCAGCCGCTCTCTTAATTGCCTCGTCCATTGAAGCTTCTACAAGTTCCCCGTTTTTCCGAATTAGAGGCTTCAATATTCTATGTTCGCTATTATAGCCCAAAAACTTCGCTTCGCACATTGCGCAGCCATTCTTTACCTTAACTATACGATTACCTTCGATTACCAATTCTACATCATCGCATAGGCTTCCGCAAACCGGACATGTAACAGCTCTAACAACAGCCATGCACCTTCACCCTTTCTTAAATTGTTCCTTAAGAATTTCCTCCAAGCTTAAAACATGTCTATCGGGCGCGGGTTCAATCTCGGCTGGTATACCCTTCAAGGACGGCATTCCAATTCCATGAGTTTCCGGGTCAGTAACGGCGTTTGCCCAAGGTCCATATGGAATAAAGATTTTTCCGGGATGAGGAGCCCGCTTCGACTTTAACGCCCTAACTACGACTGAGCCGTATTCAGTTGAGACAAGAACGTTTGTTTTCTCCTTTATTCCAAGCTTTTTCATGTCTTCCGGATCTATATAGCATACTGCGACGTTTTCAAAATATTCCTTGGATGCTTTTCCATGCTCCTTCCCTACGCCCTGCTCTATTGTGCGTCCTGTTAGAAGAGTTACCTTCAATTTAGGCTTAGTTA
>CAYXFE010000045.1:3108-7061 GCA_964464195.1 uncultured Candidatus Bathyarchaeia archaeon | reverse complement strand
GCACTGAATGCCAAGGCCCATAATTCCAGAATCCAATGTTATTCGAAAAAACTGGCGTAAAGTAGACTTGAGAATAGCTTTATGCTATCCAAACGTTTACCGAGCGGGAATGACGGGGCTTCCAATCCGACTATTATACGCCCTTCTAAATTCACGTGAAGACATTGCATGTGAAAGATTCTTCATTCCAACCAGAAATGAAGGGCTGGTAAGCCTAGAATCGCAGAGGCCTCTTAAGGACTTTGATGCAATAGCTTTCTCCCTACAATACGAGGAAGACTACATCAACGTCATTCGAATGCTTCAGGAATCAGGCATACCCGCTAAACGTGAAGATAGAATTGGAAAAGGCCCCCTTATAATTGCTGGTGGCCCATGTGCAACGGAAAACCCAGAGCCGCTCGCGGATTACATAGACCTATTTGTTATAGGCGAAGCTGAGCCAATTCTAAACGAGTTAATTGACAAAATAAAGGAACTAAAAAATCCAACAAAGGAAATTGAAGAGTTCGCCGAAATAGACGGAATTTATGTTCCAGAAATACGTAACAGTCCTCGAAGAGTTTGGATAGAGAATCTGGATGATGCTCCCCATCCGCTGGCTCAGCAGGTTCCGCTTGTCGATGCCAGAAGCCCCTACATGCCCATCTTCGGAAAAACATTTGCAGTTGAAGTTGCCCGCGGATGCAACAGAGGCTGCAAATTCTGCCTCATAGGCAAGATTTCAAGACCGAAAAGGGAGCGAAGCCAAAAAAGACTCAAAGAAATAATTGAGGAAGGCGTCCGTTATACACCAGTAGATAAGGTTTCGCTTATAGGCGCCAGCCTATCAGATTACTCAAAGCTTGAGGAACTATGCGAATGGATAGTTTCGCAAGGCTTGAAAATTTCAATTCCATCCTTGAGACCCGATGGAATAACTGAACGTTTAGCCAGAGCCATCTCGAAAGGGGGACAAAGAACAGTTGCAATTGCGCCGGAAGCTGGAACGCAACGGCTCAGAGACTCCATCATGAAAGGCTTAAGTGAAGAACAAATAATTGAAGCCGCAAGAATACTCTATGAAAGCGGAGTCAGAAGAATTAAGCTCTACTTTATCATAGGTTTGCCAAACGAAACTCTAGACGATGTAAAGGCTATTGCCGAACTTTCAAGAAAAATAGCGGAAATAGGCTACGGAAGAAAATCTGTGCATTTAAGCATTAATCCTCTGATTCCTAAGCCGCATACCCCATTCCAATTTGAACCCTTCCCCCCACTTGAGTATATTCGAGGCTGCTTGAAACTAATCAGATCGGAGCTTTCAGGAGACCCGCGTTTTGTTATTAGCGGAATAGACCCTAGACATGCACAAATGCAGGCGGCACTTTCGCTTGGAGACCGAAAGCTAGGCAAAGCAATAGAGTTGGCTGCAAGCTATGGCGGAGGATTAGGCGCTTGGAGAAAGGCACTAAACGAAGCAAACATAAGATTAGAGGATTATTTAAGAAGAAAAAGTCCTAAAGAAAAGCTTCCATGGAGCCACATTCAAATCGACTTAAATACTCCTTAGGGCATAACATATCTTGAGGAATAAGCGAGCAGCAGTGGCGGAAGGTCTCAAGGATGGAGATTGACAAGGAAACATTCAAAAAATTGTTTCCAAACCTAGCCAGAGAAATGGAGCTTGGAGAGTGCAAAGTAACAATAAACTCCATCAGAACAAACATTAAGGCGGGAGAAAAGGCAGCTTCAAGAAAGTTTCAACATTATGACCCAGACGTAATAGACTTCATCCGAAGATGCGACACAGAAGAGCAAGCCGAAGAAATCATTGATTATATGGAAAGAAGGGGAGAAATAACAACAGAATACGCAAAAAAACTGAGAAAACAACTTAAAGAGAAGGGAGTGAGAAGCTTCGGCCCAAAAAAGGAAGAAGGATACTACTTTATCCACGGCGAACCTTAATTATGGAAACTGCCCAAGCGATTATAATTAAGCTAGGCGATTATGGGTGGCTGGGCAAATCAAAAAAAGGGACAAATGGTACTTTCTAACTTTAGGCGCAAGATGGGATAGGGCAGTAGTCCCCATCTATGAGGCTGCAGCCAGAGGAAAATGCGTCCCTCTTTTAAAGACGCTGCTAACAAGCCACTGCAAAAATGAATGCGCTTACTGTGCATTCAGAGCCGGCAGAAAATGTCTCAGAACCTCATGGGAACCAGAGAAACTCGCAAAAATAACCATGTACTTATGGAGTCAAGGAAGGATTAGAGGATTATTCCTCAGCTCCTCGGTTGCAAAGGATCCAGATTACATAACTGAAAGACAACTTGAAGTTCTAGGCTTATTGAGGAAAATGGGCTATACTGGCTACATACACCTAAGAATAATGCCTGGAACAAGCCGCCACTACATTAAGGAAGCCGTAAAACTCGCCGATAGAGTCGGAGTCAACATTGAAGCTCCAAGCGAAGAATTATTTGCAGAGCTATGTCCAGACAAGGGAAATTTCAAAGAAGACATTATAAAAAGACTTGAATGGATAACTGAAGAGATACAGAGTTTAAGAAAGAAAAAGCAGTTTTTAGGCTTCGGATTCGGAAAGGCGGGAATAGACACCCAAATAATAGTTGGTGCAACCGAAGATAACGACTTACAGCATCTAAAAACTACGGAATGGCTTTACCGGAAAATGAGATTAAAAAGAGTATACTACAGCGGATTTGAGCCAATAAAGCAGACTCCGCTGGAAAATCGCCCATCATGCCCGCCATGGCGAGAATATCGCCTATATCAAGCCTCATTCCTAATCAGAGACTACGGAATAACAGCAAAAGAACTAGAACAAATAATGGATGAACAAGGCTTCCTCCCAAACGTAGACCCCAAAATTATGCTAGCAAAAATTCACCGCGAAATTTTCCCAGTAGACCTAAACACCGCAAGCTTTAAGGAAATAATAAGAATACCGCATATAGGCCCAATAACCGCTAGAAAAATAATAGAATACAGAAAAATCAAGCCCATAAGATATCTCAGCGACCTAGAGAAAATTTTAGGTTCAAACCTAGCCAGAAAAGTTTTGAAATATGTTGACATAAAAGATAGGCAATTAGCCCAATTTCAAAACAATTATTAACAAGCTTAAAATCTTATAAGTAATCAAGCCGTGTAAAATTCAATGCATATTCAGGAGCAAAGAGAATGTCTACCAAAAGCTTGCTCATAGCAATATTAAGCATAATTTTCGCTTCCCAAATTCTAATATGCTTCCCCAACACGTCGGCAAGCTACTCTTCTAATCAGGACTTATCGGAAATAAATGTGGATAATGTAATACATACGGTAGAGCTTTTAGAAGGTGGCCTAGTAGTCATAAATGACACAGTGACTGTTTCAGCCGATAAAAACGTTTCAACAAACTTCCAATTAGGGTTCCCATATGATTATGCTCCATATCTCATCAAATGTTTTGCAAGCTTTAACGGTAAAGAAATCCCTGTAAAATTAGATTACGGTCTCGGAATCCCAGGATTCTATGGAGTTTTAATAAATCTCACAAGCCTTGGAGACGAATTTAAAATAGACCCTACGCCAAAGAACTTTACAGTAACTTTCATTTTCTCGGAACTCATCAAAGTTGAGAACAACTCCTTAACTCTAAACTTTACATTATTCCCAAGCCTACCCGTAGACGCGAAAGTCTGCAACACAACCGTCATATTTCCAAGCAGCTTAAGCCTTGTTGAAGCCTCATTTACATATAACGACACAAAGGTTGAAGGAAATAAGAGATATTACTACCTAAGCCTAGCGCCTCTCAAAAAATTTGCATATAACGAGGCAAAGGCTTGGCTGCGTTTATCCGGAACCTTCACGTATGCTGAAATAGAAAAACTTGAAAGAAAAATAGAAATTGACGCATATGGCAGCATAAATGTAAGAGATGTTTATCACATAATCAACAA
>CAYXFE010000045.1:0-3008 GCA_964464195.1 uncultured Candidatus Bathyarchaeia archaeon | reverse complement strand
TTTATAGCTCCGCAGGGAATAAGCTTTGAGCCTCAAATGAATGTTTACTCTTTAGCAAGCAGCATCAAGAGGGACTTCTCAAAGGACATAATAACATTCACTCTTCGCGATTTTACAATGTTTGATTTTGATAAGTTTCAAGTGGAAATAACTTACAAAACAAACGTTTTCTGGGCCTCCTATCCCTACACTTTAATCACACTAGTCGCAAGCGCAGTAATTCTCCTCGGATTCTTTGCCCGAAGAAAACCCGGTCCAGCTCCAACAGTCACGCCGAAAATTGCTGTATCTCCGAAAGTTTTCAGAAAATTCGTTGATGGCTACGAAGAAAGAATCAAAATTATATCCAAGCTTGACCGTTTGGAGGAACAAATGAGGAAAGGCAAAATTTCACGTAGACAATATAAAGTTAGAAAGACCATGCTTGAGAATAAACTTTCTTCGCTTTCTAAAGACTTGGCTGATCTTAGAGAGACTATTAGAAGGTCTGGGCCGCGCTACGCAGATATAATTAGGCAACTGGAAATCGCTGAGGCACAGCTTGAGGAGGCTGAAGCTGGAATTAGAAGGGTGAGAAGCCGTTATAGGCGCGGAGAAATTTCCAGAGAAGCCTACCGTAGACTCTTGGAGGAACATGAGAAGAGGGTTGATGAGGCGAACTTAAAGATTGAAGGGGCATTGCTGAGGCTTAGAGAGGAGTATAGCTAGCGAAATTTGAAAATGTTTTTATTCTACAATTTTGCTTTTGTAAAATCTAAACATTGAATATCAATGAGGAGAGTCGAT
This sequence comes from uncultured Candidatus Bathyarchaeia archaeon, assembly GCA_964464195.1. Lineage (GTDB taxonomy): Archaea > Thermoproteota > Bathyarchaeia > Bathyarchaeales > WUQV01 > CAYXFE01. The sequence continues at coordinate 2,222 of CAYXFE010000045.1, read as the reverse complement.
AGGTTTGGTTGAAGTAAAGGTTGATCATGAAAAGTGCACTGGCTGCGGAACATGCGTTGAGGTTTGTCCAGTAGGAGTATTTGAGATTCAGAATGAGAAATCCGTTCCAGTAAATGTTGACGAGTGCTTAGCCTGTAGAGCTTGCGAAACTCAATGTCCAGAAAACGCCATAGAAGTCATCGAATAGCTTCTACTCCTTCTTTTTCTATTTCTAACCTAACTTCCAGTAAGCTGACTGAACCCGTCTAACTTCATCCAGAAATTCTTTAGCTCTACTTCTAACTCTTTCAGTTACAGCTGGAGGCTCATCTTTAAGCTCATAGCTTAATCCAGCCATTACAGAGACTGTTGCAGCAGCCATTCTGCCTATCCATTCTAGGCTGTAGCCGCCTTCCAAAATGGCAACAAATTTTCCATTAGTCAGCTTGTATATTTCCCTGAAAACATGCGTGTAGACATTCGCTGAGAGCCAAAGGCTCGCCACAGGATCAGTATAGTGACAATCAAACCCAACAGACATTAAAGTAAACTGCGGCGAATACTGCCTAATTATTGGCATGGCAATTTCATTGAAGGCTTTCAAGTAGATTTCATCAGTTGTTCTAAAGGGGAAGGGAATGTTAACGGTGAATCCTTCTCCCTCGCCCTTTCCTACCTCGTCTGGAAAGCCTACACCTGGAAAGCCCCGTGGATCCTGATGTAAACTCACGTAAAGAACTTTGTTTGTTTCATAGAAGATTTCTTGGGTTCCATTGCCATGATGAGCATCAATATCTAAGATTAGAATTTTCTCAACATTGTAATTTTGAATCAGATGCTTGGCTGCGACTGCGATGTTGTTGAATATGCAAAATCCGCAGGCAGCATATGGAAGAGCATGATGCCCTGGAGGCCTAACAAAAGCGAATGCATTCCTAAACTTTCCATTCATGACTAAATCGACAGCCGTTTTTGCTCCGCCAACAGCGTGAACAGCAGCTTCGAAACTTTCGCGAGAAGCCACTGTGTCGCCTAAATCTAAAAGGCCTCCGCCTTGACTACAAACTTTCTTGACTAGCTCTATATAGTCTGGTCTGTGGACAAGCGCGATTTCGTCTTCACTGGCGGGTTCGGGAGCCAAAACCTCTACTTGGCTATTTTCAAGTATTCCGCTTTTTTCCAGTTCATCCATCATTACTTTCAGTCTTTCGGCACTTTCCGGATGACCCCTTCCAGGATTATGCTCCAGATATTTCGGACTATAGATTATGGCTGTTTCCTTCATGGTTGTTTCCTTTTGGGAAGATTTCTGTAAAAACTTTTTTCACATATTTTTGTAGGCTTAGCCCCTTTCTTTTCGCTATCTTCTTTAGGATTGAGGCGACTCCGGTGGCGTACTGAATGGCCTTTTTCGGCTTATAAGCGATGGAGGCTGGAAGTCCAAGTTTTTCCGCAGCCTTTCTCAAAACAGTTTTTCTTTGACCCGTTTCCAATGTTATTTTCAGTTTCGGCGGCAGATTTAAAGCGTAATTGGAAAGTTCCCAGTCGGCGTATGGAAGCCTCAGCTCTAACTTGTGAAAGGCGCATACTTTCTCGTCCCTTTCAAAGTTCGTCCGGTAACAGTTTAAGAAGTCTTCGCGGAGAGCCGCATACACGGCTTTTTCTCCCTTTTCTGAGTATATTTGCAGATATTTCTTGTATCCGGCGAAGAGTTCGTCGCTTCCCTGCCCAGCCAGCATCACCCTTAAGCCGTTTTCGCTGGCTGTTTCCGCGGCGAAGAATAGCGGAATCGCTATGCTTAACTTTACTGGATCTGGCTCTTCAATTAGCCAGAGAACTTTGGGAATTACGGCTTCAACATCTTGTTCGTTGAAAATTTTCAGTTTTACTGGTAATCCGAGTTCTTCAGCTGAGGAGACAGCTTCTTCGGTTTCCTTTCTTCCCTCTAATCCTACAGATATGAGTTGGGGGGTGAATCCGCATTTTTTGGCAGTTAAGGCCAGTAGGCTGCTGTCTAAGCCTCCGGAAAAAGCTATGGCAAACTTGTCTAAGTCTAGAATTCTCTCTTTAACTGCTTCAAAAATTAGCCTTTGAATAGTTTTTGCGGCTTCTTCGGCTGCATCTTTTAGGGTGATTTCAGTAAAGCTTCTAGCTTTTTTGAGTTTGATTCCGTCGCGGGATATGGCGGCTATTGTTCCGGGAGGAAAGGGTTCGCCCTCTATTCCCAGTTTCCATAATGCCTT
>CAYXFE010000044.1:0-7062 GCA_964464195.1 uncultured Candidatus Bathyarchaeia archaeon | reverse complement strand
CCTAGAACGACCAGTCCTCTTCCGTCAACTATTGTTATTTCATGCATTACTACGCTGTGAGGTGTCTGCCTCATCTTCTCAACGAGCAAGTATCTTCGTAGAACTCCGTTTCTAACGAATCTTCTGAAGCGGAGAATTCCGTCCGCGATGTGTTCTACACCGAAGCCGAATGCATCGCTTGTTGTGATTGCATACTGACTTGTGACTATTATTGTGAAGTCCCATTTTGATAGCACCTTTTTTATAAAGTATGAGTATTTTCTAGCCATTGCTGGCTTGTCAAGCCAAAAGGCTGAAAGAGAATCAATAACTAGCCGGGCGCGGCCGTAACCCAGACTCTTTTTCGCTTCAATAACTTTATCAACTAATTCTTCGATGTCCAAGCTTCGAAGAGACCACTTATCTTCCAATCCCATTAACGCATCGATTATTATTAGTCGGCCTTCTTCAATTGCGCGTTTAAAGTCGAAGCCGAATTGGGATGCCTGGGTGATTATGGATTCTCTGCTCTCCTCCGTAGTTACGAATATGCAGACGTCCTTTTCGCGTATTCCCTGTCCAATGAAGTGTATGGAAAAGATTGTTTTGCCTGTTCCCGGCTCGCCTGTGCATGCGACTAGGAAGCCTCGCGGTATTCCGCCGGCTATCATATGGTCTACTTCAGGTATTCCTGTGGAAAGCCTTTCAATTGGATTATGCGTGTTCATTTCGATTATAGATTAGGATTGGTTCCTTAAAAGGGCTGAGTTTAGTTAACGGTGCTGTTCACGCTCCTTTATTGCCGAAAGAGCCTTTTCCACAACTTTAGTTGCTGAAGATCCTAAAACTCTTATCATGGGTTCCTTTCCTGTTTCTCCTAAATCATAAATTACGTCCGGAACTTTTCCAAGCTTCTTAATTGCTTGTTCCGTACCCCAGCTTAGGGTTTTTCCTTCAACAGCCTTTATTTCCACCGGCTCCTGACTTCTGTCAAAACTTGAAACTGAAAATCCGATTTTTCGGAAAGCCTCGATCAGTTCTGGACTGTAATGCAAGTTGAGGGCAGCTCTAATGTTGGAATTATACTTCGATGCGGTTAGGATTATGCGGGCGAGATGTTCAGATGCGCCGAAACGTACGCATCCTACTCTCTGAAGCTTGTTTCCAATTTTTACTATTCTTCCCTCAACTGCGGCTACATGCCACTTGTTTGACGCGTAGGGCAGCGCCATAGCAACCTGAGTTCCAACTTCAGCTGCATATGGCAGAAAAAGCGCAGAGTTTTCCTCTATAATCTCGGCTGCCGCATAGACATTTTCTAGAACTCTATATTTTTCTGCCTCATTGTAAAGGGTTACCATAGGATTTACTGGTTTTCTTCCCTTGCCGACTTCTAGTGCGAATTTTAATGCTTCTTCAATGAATTTTTCAGCCTTATCTACAGCTTGCGGAATCGAGTTTCCATGCGCGAGGTAGGCTGCTATGGCTGATGAGAAGCTGCATCCACCGCCGTGCGGCTTAACAGCAATCCTTGGCTTCGTAAAGGTTCTAAATTCTCCATTGTAGTATAGGATGTCGGTTACAGTTTTAGATTGTTCGTTTAGGTGTCCTCCCTTTATTATCACTGCTTTAACGCCTAAATCTGCAATTTTTTCGGCTGCTCTCTCCATTTCGTCCAGACTTTCTATTCTTATTCCAGCAATATCTTCGGCTTCAAACTTGTTGGGGGTCAGAATGTAAGCTTTAGGAATTACTAGCCTAAGAAGGGCTTTTTTATCCTCTTCCCTTATGAGCGAATCGCCCGATCCAGCCCTGAAAACCGGATCAACCACAAGTTTTAAGCCATATTTTTCAGCTGTTTCTGCTACTGTCTGCATTATTTCGCTTGAATATAACATTCCCGTTTTGGCTATTTCAATGTCAATATCATCTAGTATGGTTTCGATCTGTTTTTTAACGAAGTTGGCGGGCAATGGGAAAATCTCTTTTACGCCCTTTGTGTTTTGGGCGGTTATGGCGGTTATGGCGGTTGTTCCATAAACCCCGAGCGCCGAGAAAGTTTTTAGGTCTGCCTGTATTCCGGCTCCTCCTCCGCTGTCTGAGCCAGCTATGGTTAAAACGCATGGAATTTTCCTCATGACTGTTCCCTTGAAAATTCACTATGCAAGTTCACTTTATTTTATGGGAATTTTGGTTTTAACGCTTTTGTTGGGCATGCATCCACACATTTTAGACAGTAGATGCATTCTGGGTCATTGATTTTCTCCCAAGGGAGCTCTGTTATCCTAACTTTCATTGGACACGCTTCTACGCAAATTCTGCATTCAGCCTTCGTGCACTTTAACAGTTCTCTTTTTAAGCCTAGAAAGCTGAATCGTGAAAATAAAGCCATTAAAGCTCCGTTTGGACAGAAATACTTACACCAGCTTCTGGGAATGTAGGCAGCTAAAATAATAACTGCGAAGAAAATTATTATCCGTGTCCAGAGTAGTGGGGAAAAATTGGCTATTCCAGAGACTATTTGCCAAAAGCTTTTTTCATAAATTGCAAAGCGTAAACCTAGAAACATCCTTGGCAAAACAGCAAACATTGTGTCTGAGGGACTTAAAACATTAAAGGGAGTTTCAGCGAAGGGCCCCAATGCATCCGCGTATCTCCTACCTGTTTGTGGTGCTGTGACAAGTGAGATGGCCACGGTGAAGCTTATGAAGAGAATAATACCGAGGATAAAGTACTTTATTTTTATGAAACTTCTGTGGGTATCAAGCGAAACTTCCTTATGCCTACGCTTCACGTAGGCCATTAAATCCTGAATAAATCCGAAGGGGCATACCCATCCGCATAGAGCTCTGCCCAGAAAAATCGCGAAAAGTAGAAATGTTGCTAGTGGAAGCCATGGAAAAATCCCTTTATAAAGCATATATTGAAAAGTGGCGAAAGCCTCTCCAACCACCTTAGATTGGGTGCCCATACTGGTGAGTACGGGCAACAACAATGGAACGGGAGTCACTCCAAATATTATCGAGTATATTAAAATGAAGGAGATTAATTGGCATATTCTTCGTAGTGTTTGTATTTTCAGCAGCTTATCCTTTAGCTTCAATATGTCCTATTTTTCCTCCATTTAGCCTTTGAGTCTAGTAAGTTTTGCATAGTTAAATAAAGCTTTTATGATATCTCTAGCCTACAACCTTAACGTTTTCAACGCGAATCCAAGGAGTAACAACCTTTTCAATTTTTCTAGGAGTTCTTCCTATGCCTGAAATGTTTTGTAAGACTTCATATATTGTTCCTGTAATCATGGCTCCCTTTACTGGATAAGCAATCTGCCCATTCTCGATTTTCCACGCTGGAGTGGCCACTACGCTGAATTCGCCGGTTGCCGGATTGCTACTGTGGGCGCCTTGAACTCCGAAAACTAATATTCCATTTTTAATTTCTTCTATAAGTTCATCATTAGACTTAGTTCCCGGAGAAAACACAAAGTTTGTGGCTTCTAATGTTGGAGTTTTCATGTACGCGTCTAGTCCTTCTCTAGCTGAGTTGCCGGTGCTTTCCACATTATCCTTTTTGGCGGTATATCTATCATATAGGAAGCTTCTAAGCACACCTTCCTCTATAATCAATGTTTTCTGCATCGGGGTTCCTTCGCCGTCAAATTTGGCGGAGTTAAGGCCTCCTTCCAAGGTTCCATCATCATATACCGTGAGAAGTTCTGAAGCTACTTTTTGACCGATTTTTCCTTTAAGGGCCGACTGCTCTCTTTGAACAGCGTCAGCTTTTACAGCGCTAATTAGCGTATAGTAAAGAAGCGATGAAAGAGCCATCTCATTCAGTATAAGTGAAAATTTGCCGCTCTCGATTTTCTTCGCCTTTAATGATGAAATAGCCATTTTAGCTGCTTCTCTTCCCACCCATTCAGGATCAATTCGCCACACCCTTTCAACGTTATATTCAAAGCATACAGGCGTAACTTCAGCGGCTTCACGTGCAAGGGTAACTAGGTAACAGCCAGCACCCGTGCCCTTATCTACAGCTTCCACGCCATTCGAATTTACAATTGCCTGGCAAATATGAGACGTTTGGACTCCTCCTCCTATCGGTAAAACCCTTTTGTCGTGACTTAGGGCAGTTTCCAACATTGTTGAAGCGTATGAAACAAGTTCTTCAGGCTGTACCTCTTCTATCTTCTTATCGTAAGTATTTCTTATTTCTGGAAAATCCGTTGAGGATGAAAAGCCTGGCCAATTTTCATCTGGCTTGTTGGCTTTGGCGAATTTTAGGGCTTTTTCCACAGTTTCGTCAACGGTTTTTTCATCTAGGATGGTTGCGTAGGCAAATCCAACAGCCTTATTATAGGCAACGCGTACGCCAATTCCATGCTCCCATCTGCTTATACATCCAACTATTTGGGCGCGTTGAATTTCCACGGAATTTAAGTATCCCTCGCTTAGGAAGGCCTCTGCCTCGGTGGCGCCTAATTTAATTGCTTTTTCAACTGCTTTTTTCCCAATTTCCAGAATTTTTTCCGAATTAAGCCCTTCCACCTATAATCACCTCTTTAACTCTCGTGTGAGGACCACCGTCGCAGATAAAGGCTGTCTGTCCATCCTTTCCGCATCTTCCGGGCCAAAGCTCAAAATCCTTGCCTACTGCATCAACTTTAAGCAAGGTTTCAAGAGTATTTCCGCTTATTGAAAGGTTTCTGATTGGTTTGTCTATTTCTCCATTTACTATTTCATAAGCCTCCTGTATTCCAACTTGAAACGTGCCGTCTAGATTTGCTTGTCCTCCTCTGAAGCTTTTGAGGTAGTAGCCAAACTTTATGTCTTCTAGAAGTTCTTCAAGGGAGTAATCGCCCGGAGCCAGGTAGGTGTTTCGCATTCTTATTATAGGTTTATGCCTGAAGCTTTCGGCTCTTGCATTGCCGGTAGGCGGTAAGCCAAGTTTTCCGGCAGTTTCACGGTTGGTCATTAAACCTACGATGTTTCCTTCCTTAATGAGTAGAGTTTTCTGAGCTGGAATTCCCTCGTCGTCATATTTGAATGAGCCGAATGCGCCTTTGATTGTTCCGTCATCGTAAACGTTTACTTTGTCTGAGGCTATCTTCTTCCCAAATTTGTCGGCAAGTACAGACCCTGAAATTGTTAAGTCAGCCTCAGCGAGATGTCCGAATGCTTCATGAATGAAAACTCCAATGACGTTTGGCCCTATCACCGCGGGAAATCTTCCTCCCTTCGGAGTCTTTGCCATAAGCTGGTCAATTATCCTTTTGGCTACCAAACTGCCTATTTCTTCTGGTGGTTGTTCATCAAAAACTTCGAAACCAGCCGTTGAACCTATTTCTTCTCTACCATAAGCTAGGACGTCGCCTTCCTTTGCTGTTGCAAGTATTCTTGACCAAACGTAGAGTTTGTCTTGCTCTATGTATGTTCCGTCGCTGTTAATGAAGTAGCATGTTCCGCTAATATCCAGATAATCTATAGTGCAGCTCCTAACTCTGGAGTCATAGTCAAAAACCGTTTTGTCTAAGCTTAATATTGTATTCATTTTTTCTTCTATGGAAATTTCCCTTGGATTCTTTCTAGGTTTAACCAAAACCTTATCTTCTACGGCCTTTACCTCTGCAAGTTTTATTGGCGACTTAAGCTTGCTGGCCGCCGATCTAGCCATGCTGCAAGCCTTTCTGGCGGCTTCGCTGAGCTCTTTCAAATTTAAGCTACTTGTGGTTGAGAAGCCCCAGGCGCCATTTACTAGAACTCTCACTGCGGCGCCATAATCTATCCCTTGCCTAGCCGCCTCAACCTTTCCATCCTTGGTGGTGAGGGAGGTTCTGAAAACTTTTTCAGCCCTTACTTCAATGTATTCGGCGCCTAGATTCTTCCCATGTTCAATAATCTTGTAGAGTTCATCCCTCAACTCGTTTATCTCCTAGGTTGATGCTAAGAGTTATTAAAAATTGTAATCTTTAAGGCTATTGCTTGAGTCTAAATGTAGAATTTAGTTCTTGAAAATTTATATACCGCTGAGTGTCTATGTAGGTTGAGTGATAATGGCGGACATTTGCCCAGTTTGTGGACTCCCGAAGGACATTTGTGTCTGCGGAGAAATAGGCAAAGAACAACAAAGAATTCGGGTGCGGCTAGAAACTAGAAAATGGGGTAAACCAATGACAGTAATTGAGGGAATAGACTCTAAAGACATGAGCCTAAGCCGATTAGCCCAAAAAATGAAAGCCTACTGCGCATGCGGAGGAACAGCCAAAAACAATCAAATTCTACTCCAAGGCGACCAAAGGGAAAAAGCCAAAGAATACCTCATCAAAATGGGTTATCCAGAAGAAAACATAGAAGTTCAATGAGAGAAAAACATGCGAATACTTAAAGATATAAAAGAGATACTTAAGAGTCTGAAACACAAAAACGAGCTTGAACCTTCTATTAAATACTGCCCCAGATGCGGAAGCCCAAAACTAAAGGCGAAAACGAACTGGTTTATAGTTCCATCTCAAACTTACAAATGCCCAGAATGCGGATATGAAGGCCCAATATTCATGGAGAAAGAACAAGAAAATAAGAAATCTTCCTAATCTGGAATTTCGAGGCCAAGTTGCCTCTTCAAAGTCTTATAGCGGTTTCTGACAGTAACCTCTGTTACTCCAGCCGCCTCAGCAATATCCTTCTGAGTCTTCTTCTCGTTATTCTTTAAGCATGCAATGTAAAGCGCCGCAGCGGCAAGCCCCATAGGATCTTTCCCAGCCGCCGCTCCTCTCCTTTTTGCTTCCCTTAGAATTTTTATAGCCAGCCCCTGGGTCTTTCCGGAAATTCCCGTCTTCTCAGCAATCTTTGAAACGTAAACCAGCGGGTCTGCTATCGGCATTTTCACGTCGAGTTCTCTGAGCAAAAGCCTATAGCATCTTGCAACATCCTTCTTGTCAACCAGGCTTGCTTCAGCTATCTCTCGCAGGGTTCTCGGAGTCTTGGTTGCTCTACATGCAGCATAGAGCGCTGCAGCCGCAATTGCAGCTATTGAGCGGCCTCTAACCAGTCCCTTATCAAGGGCTTTACGATAGATTACGGCTGC
>CAYXFE010000043.1:0-7628 GCA_964464195.1 uncultured Candidatus Bathyarchaeia archaeon | reverse complement strand
GCTATTTAGCAGAGTATTATCTCTAATTTATTGTCTCTTAGGGCTTGCTTAATCTCCCTCGCTATGCGTTTGCCCATCCACATTCTTTCACCATATTTTAAGTATGCGTATGGCGATGTGCCTATGCCCACGTTTGTTCCTGCAACTATTCTGGCGGATATCTCAAACGTGTAAACCCTAAGGTCGTCTGTAATTATTGTTTCGAGGCAGAACGGCCCAATAATTCCGGGCGGGGCGATTTCTTTTGAGGCTTCTACTACGTTGTCGCCCATTTTGAGGAGTTTTGACAGTAGGGATTCTCGGAGTGTTACTGGGATGTTGCCGACTATTGTGTAGGTGGGGGTTATATCTATTTGAAGTTGCTCGCTTGCAGGTATTCTTCCTAGGCTGTCTATTGCAGATTCGTATCGTTTGTCTACTCCAAGCAGTTCAACTTCGTTGTTGAGCACTGAATGGAAATAGTGGGGATATACGTTTACTCCAATAACATATTCCTGAATATGCACGTTTTTTAGGTCTTCTCGTTTTAGATGTCCTCTTTTAATCATGTCCTCCGCCTTTTGATAGAAGGAACTTGGCGAGTTTGCGAGAAAGTAGCCTCTTCCTCCCTTGGCGCCTGGAAACTTCACGATAACTAGCCCTTCAATTTCTTGGGGGCTGCTGAATACTTTGGGTAGGGTTAGACCGGCTCTTTTCAGCCATTCCCTCTGCTTTTCCCTATTGGTTTCCCACAACAGCAATTCTCTATTTCCGAATAGAGGAACGTAAAGCCTATCTGCTATTTCTTCTGCGCTAAGATAGGCGGTGAAGGAGCCGTGGGGAACCAAAACCGTGTTGAATTGTCTTAATTGCTCTTGAACTTTTTCATCTATAAGTTCCTTGAAATTGTCCACCAGAATTAGCTTGTCCGCCAGCGGAAATTTCTTATAGACAATCTCATCTTCTCTTCTGCAGACGCAGACCGTTCTTAATCCTTCTTCTTTTGCTCCCTTGAAGATGTTTAATGCAGAATGCGACCCTAAAGTGCCTACTGCAATTTTATCAGCGTCATATTTTCTCAAAATTTCGTTTATCTCATCCTTGCTGATCATGTAACAATTTCCTCAAGCTTGTCTTGCTCTATGGCCCTTTTTATTTCCATCGCAACTCTTCTTCCGGGGCCTACTTCCATTCCATACTTATACTTCATGTAGGGTGATGTTGGCTCCACGCATGGGCAGCCTGGAATTCTTGGGCTTACGTCGAAAACGTAGAAGGTTAGGTCTTTTGTTATGGCTCCTTGGAGGGCGAATAAGCCTATAATTCCGGGGGGATATTCTTCCTTACAGATTTTAACGAATTTTTCTCCGGCTTCAAATATTTTTTGTAGTAGGGATTCCCGCATGGTTGCGCCCATATGGCCTACTTCTATGTTTTGCGTGGTTATTCTTGCCTCTAGTTGTTCGTCGGCTGGCAAGTCTAAAACTCCGTCTAGGTTTGTTTGAATTCTTCTATCGAATCCTAGCAAGTCTATTTCGTCGGTTAGTGGAGACCAGAAGTAGTTGGCGTTAAATTTGGCTCCAACTACATATTCCTCTATGGTTGCTTTTTCTAGGTCTTCTTTGCTGATTATTCCCTTTCTGATTCTTTCTTCTGCTCTTCTTTCAAATTCTTCCGGTGAAGAAGCATAGAAAAATGCCCTTTCTATTTTCCTTTCCTTCTCTGGAACCTTAACTATGACTAAGCGGTCTATTTCCTTATAAGAGTTAAATGTTTTTGGCGTTGGAATTCCCGCCTTTCTTAATAGGTAATACTGGTTTCTTGGAGCGTTTCGCTCTTCGCTTCTTAGGAGATAGCGATTCCCAAGGATGGGAACAAAGAATTTGTTTTCTATATTGTCATATCCAACATAGACTGAGAAAGATCTGTTCGGCACAAATATCGTGTTTAGCTCCCTTAATCTTTCCTGATTTTCCTCTTCAATCATGTCTACAAATCTATCTAGGAGAAGGATGTGATCAAACAGATTTCTATAATGCTTTGTGTAGGTTTTTTCCCTTCCCTTCTGGCAAACAACTACTGTTTCGAATCCTTCTTGTTTGGCGCCATAGCCTATTTCTAGGGCGGAATGCGACCCTAAAACTCCTATCCTAATTTTCTTAGGATCATAACTCGAAACAAGTTCTTGTATTTTTTCACGATTCATTTCCCAACCTCCTACTTAAATAATCTCTATACTCCTTTAATATCACATTTAGTTTTGGAGCTTCAAATAGGTCGAGTCCAGTGAACTCGTTTGCAACAGCCTTGTAAAGGTTAGAAATTAATTGTTTTAGCTGTGGATCAAGCCTTGGCGGCTGCGATTTGCATAGGTTTCTCCAGTTTTCGATTCCGCGGCTTTCGGCTTTTCTCTTTGCTTCTTCAACATCCTTATACCATTCGGTCTTCCTATAGTAAATTCTTGCGATTTCTTTGCTTACGTGCAGTCCGTTGTATGTGAATCTGCATTCGTCTAGGGTTCCGACTACATCGACAACCATAAGTTCTCTATTGGGATCGAATGCGAATTCGACTTTTCCATCTTCATTTTCTAGACCAGTCTTCGAGGCAATTTCCGTTATTAATTCGTCTATGGCGAGAGTTTTCTCTCTGATTTCTTCCACTTCCTCGTCGGTGAGATTTACAAGTTTCTTTGCTTCTTTCCATGTAATATATCTGTCTTTTTCCTCTAATTTTGTGCTTACATCTAAAATTGGTTTTTTGAGTTTTTCTCCAGGTTTAGGATAGTGATCTAAGCCTAAATCCTCCGGTTTAAGACCCATCTTTAATCTTCTGAAGACGGAGGACTCTTCGGGTAGGCTATTTCTGTATATTATTTCTAATGGAATCAAGAAGTTTGTTAAGTTTGGAGTGTAAACGCTATAATCATAAGTTAGCTTTCCCGCTTCACTACGTGCTTTTGGTCGATAAACATTTACAAGATAAAATTCCATAACATTAACCGGAAATTCTAAATCTTCAGTTCTAACAAGCCTTCCATCTGGGAGAACAAGCCCTCTATAATGAGTTTTTATTCCTCTATCCTCTAATTTTTCAAAGCAGTAAGCACCCATTATGCAGAGGGCTTCTCCTTTCCCCTCAATTAAGTCGGGCATTCTACCCCAATCAAAAACAGAGTAGCGATCAGAAAAATGGAACCTTCCTATTCCCATCTCGTTCCTTTTAGGTTTCTTGATTACTTCTAAATCTTTCACGCTTCCCATATACTAATCCTCGGCTATTTGCATGCTTTTAAAATTCTTTCAGCAAGTAGGGCTGCGTTTTCAGCCGCGTTGATTCCTACACAAGCTACTGGAACGCCCTTTGGCATCTGAACTATCGAAAGCAGAGCGTCTAACCCGTCTAAGGCGCTGTTTTTCCCTTTAACTGGAACGCCTATAACGGGTTTCGCCGTTAGTGAAGCTACAAATCCGGGCAAAGCCGCTGAAAGCCCCGCAACGGCTATGAAAACGTGAGCGTCGGAGCTTTTTACAATTTCTCTGGCTCTTTCAGGTTCTCTATGCGCAGAAACATAGTCAATTTTGAAGGTTATCCCCTTTTCTTCAAGTTTCTTCGCAATTCTGCTCACAATTTCTTCGTCGGATTTTGATCCGGCCAGTATGTGAACTTCTGGCATTTCTTCCCCTCGAAATCACAAATGATTAAAAATTCTGTAAAGTTAATAAGCTTTTTTTACAGATATATGCCTACCAAAAATGTCAGGTATGCTAGGATGGCATTTAACGAAAAAACAGGTCGATTTTCGATATACAAAGGAACCAGAGTGGTAAAGGTTAGCCCTTTAAAGCCAGATATGGATATTATCCGTTTTGCAGCTAAAATAATCAAAAGAGGCGGTTTGGTCGCGTTTCCAACGGAAACCGTGTATGGTCTTGGCGCAGACGCCTTCAATTCTGAGGCGGTTATGAAAGTCTTTGAAGTTAAAGAGAGACCGGCTGATAATCCTATAATAGTGCATGTTTCAAGCAAAGCCCAAGTTCGCATGTTGGCTAAGGAAGTTCCCGAAGAAGCTGAAAGGCTGATGGATGCTTTTTGGCCCGGCCCCTTAACAGTTGTTTTGAGGAAGGTTGACGAGTTACCCGGGGTTGTCACTGCAGGTTTGGACACGGTAGCCGTTAGAATGCCTAATCATAGGGTGGCTTTAGCCCTAATTGAAGAGGCTGAGACCCCTATTGCGGCTCCAAGCGCCAACCTTGCTGGAAAACCAAGCCCGACCACGGCTCAGCATGTAATCGACGATTTAGCCGGAAGGATAGACATGATTCTAGATGCTGGCCCAACCCGTATAGGCGTAGAATCCACAGTAGTTGATGTAACTAGTTCGCCGCCGCAAATTTTGAGGCCCGGCGGCACACCTTACGAGAAAATAAAGGAAGTTTTAGGAGAAGTTAAGCTTCATCCAGTAGCAGTTGCGGATAGGCCGACAAGTGTGGCGGAGGCTCGTTCTCCGGGAATGAAGCATAGGCATTACGCTCCGAACGCTCAGCTTATAGTTGTTGAGGGAGAAATTAACAATGTAATTGCGAAAATTCTGGAAATCGCCAATTCGCACTTAAAGGAAGGGAAGAAAGTTGGAATTTTGACAACCGATGAAACCAAAGACGCATATAATGTTGGAATTGTCAAATCTCTAGGAAGCAGAAGGAATTTATCCTCAATTGCCAGAAACCTCTTCAAACTGTTAAGAGAATTCGATGATGAGAAAGTGGATATAATCATTGCTGAAGGAGTGCCCCTTAAAGATTTAGGTCTTGCAGTCATGAATAGGCTAAGAAAAGCCTCCGGATTTAACATAGTGAAAGCCTAATTATAAGGCTAGACAAGAACTTAACAGTAAAGAAGGGTTACGATAGAAGACGTTAAAAGTTTGTTCACCTTATCTAGACTAACGAGAAGGAGTTTGGTGACAATAGATTGAGAGAGGAAATTTTGAGGAAAAGAGTTGAAGATTTCCAGCGCTTAATGAAGGAGAATGCCATAGACGCTTCTATGATTCGAACGTTATCTTCATTCACCTATTTTACTGGGATAAAGTGGCTTAGGCCAGCGCTTCTAATTCCAGCCGAGGGTGAACCGACAGCCTTCATTTTTAAATATGAGGCTGAAGAGTTCATGGAGAAAAGCTGGATTCGAAACGTCAAAACCTACGTTAGAGTAGAAGAGCTCATGAGAAACGTAAGCGGAACAATAAGGGAATCAGCATACAAACGGGTTGGATTTGATTACAGCCTTGAAAGAGACTCATACGTAATATTCTTTGAACTCTTTAAGAAATTGAATGCTCAAGCAGAAATAGTGGATGTTCACGCGTTAATCATGCAATTGCGCATGATTAAGGATTCAACCGAAATAGAAGCCATAAGGCAAGCTTCAAGAATTGCTGAGGCTGGAATGCAGAAAGCCATAGACACGATAGATGTTGGAAAAAGCGAGCTGGAAATAGCCGCGGAAGCCATGGCGGAAATAATGCGTAAAGGAGCTGAAAATCCACATATCTACGTTACAGCCGGTCCGAAACCTAGAGTTCATGCTGAACCGAGAAGCTGGAACAAAATAAAGCGGGAAGACACCATAGAAGTAGTCATATCAGCCGACTATAACGGATATTACAGCAATTTGACTAGAACGGTCTTTCTAGGCGGTTTGTCCGGCGAGAGAAGAAGGGCGTATGAAGCATTTATGAAAACGCATCAAATGGTTGAAGAGAATCTGAAACCGGGAATCAAGCTTATCGAGGTTCAGAACATGATTGGAAAACTGCTAAAGGATGAGGGATATGGCGACCATTATGTAATTGGGTTCGCGCATGGAGTAGGCTTACTTCCGGAAGAAGACCCAATAACAACGATTGTCGGACCGCATCGCCAATATGAAGTGAAAGAAGACATGGCGCTGGCAGCAATTCACGCACCATTAACAATTCCGGGAATTGGAACAATAAAGTTTGAGGATACCTATCTGATAAAATCTGAAAAACCTGAGAAACTCACAAAATTCGATTATGAGTTAGTTCTGTAAACCTCAAATTTTGAAAACAGTGATTTCGATGAATTTATCCAAGGAGAATGAAATTTTATCCATAATTTTTATTTACAGCGGAGATTTCGCCGAACGTGTGATAAGGAATCTAATTAATGACCCAAGCTTTTGCAAGTCCTGCGGCTTATATTGTGATTCATGTAAGTATGGCGTATACAGTTATGTCCGCAATATTCGCGCTGCAATGGAATTGCCAAGCCCCGCGGAGCTTCCAGCCTTTATTGATAATCCGGAAGATTACATGCCAAAGAACATTCCAAAAGCAGACCTTTGCATATCGTCTGGATTACATAAGGATTTACTTCTAGAGCTTCCATACGTTATTGCGCGGGCTGGTTTGAAGGCGTTAATTGTTCCAATTGAGGATTTTATGGAGGTTCCTTCAGGCTTGAAAAAGCAGGTTGAAGAGTCATGCGAGGAACTTGGGCTTGAAAGCGCTTTTCCGAAGCCTTTCTGTTCACTAGAGCCATCTGAGGACAAGCCTATAATTTCGCGGTTTGTAAATGAGCTTAGGGTTGGGAGGCCTCAACTTGAAATTTCAGTTACCAAAAGAAGTAATACGGAAGTTATAGAGTCCGTTATTGTGCGACGTAGCGCTCCATGCGGTTCAACATGGTATGTTGCCCGAAAGCTGATAGGAGTTGAAACTGAAAGGGAAATTCTATATGATGTGGTTGCAAAGGCTCATCACAGCTATCCATGCACCGCTACCATGTCCGTCGATCCGGAGGTTAAAGAGCCCATACTTCACTTAGGAGGCTTCATAATCCGCGAGGAAGTTGAAAAGGCTCTAAGAAAGGCTAGAATGTAAAAGTAACCGTAGCCAAGTATAATTTTGCAATTTCAAACTTTGATTCTGCATATGCATTCGAAATATTTATTTTATAGTAAGACTTAAGATATAATGGGGGGTGGCCATCAAGACAACCAAAAAAGATATAGTGGTGATAACCCCTAACTATGAAATCACAACTAACTTTTTGAGATACCTTTCAATGCTTCGGTAGTTTCACTTCCCCAATTTTTATCGTTGTTAACAATAAACATTACATTATTCTGTAAACTTTGTCGTTTTCCCGAACTCTTTCCTTAACCTTCAACCCTATTATTTGACCCGCCTCAGCTCTTTCAATGTTTTTGTGCTCTATTTGCATAGATTCAACAGTTTGCTCAAAATTTGTGGTTGCTCCTTTAATCAGTATTTTATCGCCTATATTGAGTGAAGCTTTCAATTCGACTATTGCAACACTTATTTTGGGATAGAAATGCGTTACCCTGCCAACTTCAACAAGTTCTTCTTCACTCAAGCATTTCACCACCTAATAATTTGCTTTATAACAGATAAATTTTGGCTAACAAAAATAAAGGAGAGGGAGCTTATTTGACTGGCCTAAAGTATTTTATGTCGTTTATCGTTCCAGTTCTTTCCAGTTGAGGCTTAAAGACGGCTTCGACAGGCATACCTATTTCTACTTCTTCTGGTTTTACTTCGCCTAGTCTATGAATTAATCCGCCGAATTTTCCTTCAAACTTTATGAATGCGTAAATGA
>CAYXFE010000042.1:0-7667 GCA_964464195.1 uncultured Candidatus Bathyarchaeia archaeon | reverse complement strand
CATGGCTATTCCCTCAACCGCCTAAGCTTTCTCACATCCAATGTGCCGTAATGCTTGTATGCATAGACTATTAACGCTAGAGCCACGGCGCTTACGCATCCGGCAATGGCAATTGAAATCATAACTATTGAATGGGCAAGCGGATCTACAAAGCCGGGTGTTCTATAGGCTGAGAGTGCTATAAAGTTGAGGTTAGCCGCGTTTATGAGGATCTCTATTCCCAAAACAAGCCTTATCATATTTCTTTTTGTAGCAAGGCAGTAGAGTCCGATTATGTATAGGATGAATGCGAATGCAAGGTAGTATTCTAGCCTAAGCATGCTTTTCTTCCTCCTTTTCCTCTCTTAGAATTGCTAAGCATCCAACTGCGGCTCCAAAGAGAACTACTGCTTGCGCCACCAAGTCCAAAAAGCGATAGTTCCATATGAAATTGGCTGTTCCTAAGCCAACATTCTCAGAGGTTCCGATTTTTATCCAGTCTTCCGTAGCGTAGGTGAAGGCTGGAAAGTTCGCTTGGCTTATGAGTATGAGGGTTGCGAGTATGGCTATTAGTGAAATGATTATTCCTGCAGCTTCTATTTTGTCCATGTTATCTCATCCGCTCCTTTCTTGTTGTAAGCATGACTGCTGCAATGAATAGGGCGACTATGGCTCCTGCATATACAAGCAGCTGGAAGACAGCTACATATGGAGCGTTTAGAATCCAGAATGTTATGCCTATTAGGATGCACATTCCGCAGAAGCTTAGAATCGCATATAGGATGTCCTTTAGTTCAACTGTTAATAATGCTAGCAGCGCTGTCAGAATCATTAGGACATATTGAATTATTTCGCTGACCGTTAGAGGTCATCTCCCCTTTTCCATAAACTTATATCTCAACACGAACGGTCATGCTTAAAAATCTTACCTTTCAATTTGAAATTTTTGATGGAAACATTTATACGCATAATCTTTGCTTGTGGTTTTGATTTAGAAGGGAAAGCGCTATGAGTGAACCCTCGCTGATTCTACTATTGTCTTTCGCATTTTCTCTTCTAGTCGCCTTGCTAATTTACTGGCTTGGAGGAAAAGCTTCAGCTAGAATAAAGCAAAGCAATTATGAGAAGTTTGTTCCCTACGCTTGCGGTGAAGAACCGCCCAAAGTTAAGGAGTTCAGAATAAACCTTGAAAGATTCTTCATATTCACAGTTTACTTTTTAATTTTCGACGTTTTCGCCTTCTTAATAGCAATTTCATGGTCTGCCGCATGGCCTTACCCGCTAGTTTACTCAATCATAGTTTTATTGGCTGTTTTAACCCTTCTAATTGCTAGGAGGCGCTTATAAACGGGGCTGGTCAGATGGGCATTAAAAAAGTCTCCTTGGCTTATTCACTTCAATACTGGAGGATGTAACGGCTGCGACATAGAACTTGTCGACGCCCTCACGCCGAGATTCGATGTTGAACGCTTCGGAATACTATTGGAGGGAAGCCCTAGACACGCCGACATACTGGCCGTAACAGGTCCGATAACCCAGCAGGTTAAGAAGAGGCTTCTAAGGGTTTATGAGCAAATGCCTGAGCCAAAATACGTTATTGCCATAGGCAGCTGCGCATGCAGCGGCGCACCATTCAAAGACTGCTATAATGTGCATAGTGGAATCGACGCTGTAATTCCAGTCGACGTTTATGTTCCAGGCTGTCCGCCTAAACCGGAAGCAATCATAGACGGAATAGCGAAGCTTCTCAAAAAATTGAGTGAGGGGTGAAATGCTAAATGTCTACAGAAAACGAAATAATTGAAAAATTGAAGGAAGCGCTTGGAGAAAATCTTTTAGAGGCATCTAGCCCAAGGGCCAGAAGAATATTTGTCAAAGTAAAGAATGAGGCTTTGAAAGAAACCGTTGCATTTCTCGTCAAGAAGTTAGGAGTTAAGCATCTTTCAACCATTACCGGCGTCGACTTAGGTGAAGAAATAGAGCTAATCTATCATTTTGCGCTTCAGGGAGCAATCTCCATCTCCCTTAGAACAGCATTTCCCAAAAATTCGCCTAAGGCTCCTTCAATAGTCGATTTGGTTCCAGGCGCAATTCTATATGAAAGGGAAGTTCACGACCTTCTCGGAGTAGTTTTTGATGGGCATCCAGACCTTTCCAGACTTATTCTTCCTGAGGACTGGCCAGAGGGCGTTTATCCATTGAGGAAGGAGTATTCGCCTGAAGAGCTTAGAAAACTTATTGCCGGAAGCGGAGGCGAAGCCTAGATGGGTTACGGTTCAATAGTTAAGGTTCCGTTTGGTCCTCAGCATCCAGCCTTGAAGGAGCCTGAAAACTTCACTTTTGAGGTTGAAGGAGACATAATTGTTGATGTAAAGCCTCGTATAGGCTATAATCATCGCGGAATCGAGAAGGCGATGGAGGTTAGAACCTACATTCAGAACATTTACCTAGCCGAGCGAATATGCGGAATATGCTCAGATGCACATACAACATGCTACTGTCAAGCAATAGAGGAGCTTTTAGGCGTTGAAGCCCCGCCAAGGGCGAATTATATACGCGTCATAGTCGCCGAACTTGAAAGGATTCACAGCCACCTATTATGGGTTGGAATAGCAGCGCATGAAATCGGATTCGACACGCTTTTCATGCATATTTGGCGAGACAGAGAAACAGTAATGGACATTCTAGAATATGTCTCTGGAAATCGAGTCCACTACGCAATGAATACAATAGGCGGAGTGAGAAGAGACATCCCATCCGACATGGCTCCAAAGATAAAGAAAGGCGTCGACTTCCTAGAGAAGCGCATAGAGGAGTATATCAGAACAGTCCAGGCAGACTCAACCATTCGGGAAAGAACAGTAGAGGTTGGAATTTTGAAGCCTAAGGATGCCGTTGAGCTTTGCGCTGTAGGCCCAACCCTACGCGCCAGCGGAATAAAAAATGACATTCGAAAAGACGACCCATATGCGGCTTATGATGAAGTTCCATTCAACGTTGTAACAAATGATGGATGCGACGTTTACGCGCGGATAATTGTGCGTTGCGAAGAAATGCTTGAAAGCATAAAGATGATACGTTATGCGCTTGACAACATGCCTTCTGGCATGACGCGAGTGAGGGTTCCAATGGTTGTTCCGGCTGGTGAAGCTGTTTCTCGGGTTGAAGCTCCAAGAGGGGAACTAATCCATTACGCCAAGTCTAATGGAACAAGCAAGCCTGAACGCTATAAGGTTAGAAGTCCAACCCTAGCCAATATTCCTGCCTTATGCAAAATGCTTTTGGGGCAGCATGTAGCCGACATACCGATAGTCTTGGCTGGAATTGACCCATGCTTCGCATGTATGGACAGAATAGCAATAATAAACTCAAAAAATGGAAAAAAGAAGATTATGAGCCTTGAAGAGTTAAGGAGGTACTCGCGTAAATGTCGCAGGCTCCGCTAACACTAATTTTTCAAATACTTGTTTTTCCAGGTTTAGCCTTCCTTATACTGCTTGCTTTTCTAGCTGAATGGGTAGACCGAAAAGTTGTGGCTAGAATTCAAAGTAGATATGGACCATTGTATACGGGGCCTTCAGGCGTTTTACAGCCAATAGCCGACTTCGTTAAACTTCTTTCAAAGGAGGATATTACACCTGAATGGGCTGACAAGCCAATTTTCTCTTTGGCTCCAATCTTATTCTTTAGCCTATCCTTAACCGCGCTATTTCTAGTTCCAATTACAAGCGAAAATGCGCTTGCATCCTTTGAAGGAGACCTTATCCTCGTGATGTTCATTTTAACTATGCTTATAATAACCGTTTTCTTGGCTGGCTACTGTTCTGTGAGTCCATTCAGCCTCATCGGCGGAGTAAGGGCGGCTCTCCAGATGATTGGATATGAAATCCCGTTGGCTTTGGCTCTTATGGCTCCGGCGCTTGCCTCTAGAACATTATCCATAAGCGGGATAGTTCATTGGCAAAGTTCAAATGGTATTTGGCTGATTGTTCTTCAGCCTATAGGCTTCGGAATTCTCCTAATCTGTATGCTTGCAGAGCTTGAATTTATTCCGTTTGATATTCCAGAGGCTGAAACGGAAATTGTCGCCGGTTGGATGACCGAGTTCAGCGGAAGAAAACTCGCCTTGCTCAGACTTGGAAAGAACATGAAAGTTTTGCTAGCTTCGGCGATTATCTCATCAATTTATCTTGGAGGCGCCCAACCAGCAGGCCCTATCCCGCCAGTCATAATTTTCCTAATTAAAACTTTTCTTGTTATAATCCTGCTTTCATTTTTACGCGCAGTATTTGCACGCTTTCGTATAGACCAGATGGTTTCTGGAATGTGGAAATACCTTGTTCCTCTTGCAATTCTTCAGATAATTCTTGTTTCTGTAGGTGTGGGAGGATGAAATTTTGGCGATTATAAGAGAAGCCTTAAAACAGCTTTTCAGTCGGCCAGCCACAGTAAAATATCCGTTTGAGCGATTGACTGTTCCAGAGGGTTTTAGGGGCCGCCCAGTCTGGGACATGCATAGATGCATCGGCTGCGGTCTATGCAGTCGGGTATGCCCTTCCGGAGCCATCGAAATGATAGGTAAGGGGATGGAAGCAGAAATAACTCATTACGTTGATAGATGCATGTTTTGCGGGCAATGTGCAGAGAGCTGTCCAAGAAACGCTATAACCATGACTAAGGAATTTGAATTAGCCGATTATAGCAGAGAGAAAATGGTTTATGAATATAAGAGGATAACATAAGTTGAGAGGAGTTGAAATCTGTTGAGGGCTTCTAGAGAACTAATCGCCTATAATGACCTCAAAAAATTAATAATTGAGCCTGGATTCTGCATTTTATGCGGCGCATGCGAGGCTGCATGTCCAGTTCATGCCTTAAAAATTGAGCGTGACACGCTTCACTACTTATTTGATTGTTCAAAGCATTTAGAACTCTGCCCAATATGTTATGATGTTTGCCCATTCACTGAGGCTCTGTTACTTGAGACTTTAAGCTTTGTAACTGATGCGCCCTACAGAAGAGAGAGTATAGGCTATTATAGAAGGATAGTTCTCGCCCAAGCGACAGACGAGAAGCTTAGAGAGCTGAGCCATAGCGGGGGAGTAGTCACTGCATTATTGCTTCATGGAATAAAAACCGACTTTATCGACAGCGCAGTGGTTTCCGAAAGTGAAGAGGAGGTTCCGATAAGGCTGAGGCCTTCCATAGGTTTGGTTCCAGACGATTTGCTCTCAACGGTCGACTACAAATATTTTCCATCCGCCGTGGCGACAGCCTTTGGAAAGGCTGTGCATGAGTATGGAAAGGCGGAAATCGCCTTTGTTGGAACTCCATGCCATGTGAGAGCCATCAGAAAGCTTGAGGCGTGGGAGCACAAAATAATAGATAGCCTCAAAATAGTGATAGGCCTAATGTGCCTCTGGAGCTTCTCCTATCCAGAACTCACAAAGTTCCTAAAAGAGCACAGTAACATAGAGGCTAACGAAATTAAAAGAATAGACTTAGACAAGAAATATAGAATTCTAACCGCAGACAATAGGGAAATAGCCATTTCTCCACATGAAGTTAGGGAGCACACGCTTAACAATTGTAGAATGTGCCAAGACTTCACAGCTGAACTGGCAGACATATCCGTTGGAGGCGCCCATCCGCTATCTGACTGGTCAATCGTGATTATCAGAACCGAAATAGGCGAAAAACTCTTTGATGAAGCTGTAAAGGCCGGAGTCCTACATGTAAGAAGCATAGAAGAAGAACCAGAAGTCTATAGACACTTTGTAGAAATGGCCATGCTAAAAAGGCAATATGCAATTAATGAAATAGAGAAGAGGAAAAGTGATAATAAGCCTATTCCTCCAGCCTTCGCCCGTGTAGTTGAGCTATTGCCACGCGAGGAAAGTCTACTTTCAATGCTTACAGCTGGACAAATAATGACGCGGGATGTTATGACGATTACTCCCGAAACAACAGTTGAAGAACTTCTTTCCATAATGACCAAACATCATCATATGGGCTACCCCATTGTAAATGAGAAGGGCGAACTTATCGGAATAGTCACATTCGAAGATGTCTCAAAGGTTCCAGCCTCAAAACGCTCTAAAACTCTTGCAAAGGAAATAGCGCATAAAAAGCTTGTAACAGTAAACACTGATGCCTCAGCTATGGAAGTTTACGAGAAGATGGATAAACACAAAATTGGAAGAATACTTGTAGTTGATAAAGAGAACCCGAAGAAACTTTTAGGAATAATAACCAAGACGGATATACTGCACATTCTAAGATGGCCGATGAAACGGAAGCGATAAATTATTTTAAAGTTAATTCTACATCGTGGTTGAAGGACCTACAGCTAAGGCGTATGCTTTAAGGATAAGAGACGAGTTTAAAAATGAAGTTGTTAGAGACATCTTCGTAAAATCGAAGAGGATTTTTGTTCCTGTCGAGGAGCTTATTGGCAAAAGATTCTTAGGGTCCGATTCGTTGGGCAAAAACATAATCCTGTTTTTGGACAGTCTGGCGATAAGAATACATCTTATGATGTTCGGCTCAATCCACATTTATTTGCTGGATGAACCTCTACTGAAGCCAATGCAAAGAGTAAGGCTTCACATTAAAGGTGAAAAGAAAAAACTAGTTGTATACAACGCTCCAATAGTGGAAATAGACAGAAGCGACAGAATTCTAGAGAAATTAAAGAGAGATTTAGGTCCCGACCCACTGAGTGACATGTGGAATAGAGAAGAAGCTATTAGAGGCATAATGAAGTTTCCTAAGGAGAAGATAGGAGCTGTTCTGCTAAATCAGTCGGTTATTGCTGGTATAGGCAATATTTTGAGGAACGAGATACTGTTTAGGGCGAAAGTTAATCCGGAGAGAATAGTCGCCAACCTGTCACGTGAGGAAATAGAAAGAATAGTCGATATTAGCGTGGAGCTAAGTAAGGAATTTCTCAAGCTCAAACTGAAGCGTAAGGGAATAAAGGAGCTTCTGCTAGTCTATAACAGGTACAAAAAGCCTTGCGTGTTCTGCGGAAGCCCAATAAGATTTTATATGCAAGAACCAATCAAGAGAAAAACTTTTGTCTGTGAAAACTGCCAGAAATAGTTAGAATCAGCAGTCTTCTTCGCCGTATAGAATTAATATTCTTTTGAAGATTTTTTCAGGAAGATGTTTTTTCATTAAGGCTTTTAGTTCTCTTTTTTCTGTTTCGCGGACGTATTTTAGGCATTTTAGTCTTAGCTCTGGAAATTCATCCAGCATGCTTTTAATCAGAGTCCATCTTATTTCTTCGTTTTTAATCAAATTTTTCCCTCTGTATTTTTGTTCTACAGATTTTTATTTTACGTAGTTTTATATGTCCGGGTTTGTATTTATTCAAGACTGTACTAAGTAGTAATACGTAAGATATAATATATAAGGCTTCTTCCAGCTCACGAAATACCGATATTAAGCGGCCTCTACGCATGCCCTTAAATAGGGCGGTCGTCACTTACAATTAGGAGTCGAAAGTTTGGGTAAGAGAAAAATAAAGTCTGAGGAGCAGCTTCAAAATCTAATTCTTCCAGGAGGAACCGATGTTATGGGAATAGCTGTCAAAATGCTTGGAGGAGACCACATTCTAGTTAGATGTCAAGATGGAAAGCAGAGAGTCTGCCGGGTGAGAGGAAAATTGAAAAGAAGAGTTTGGA
>CAYXFE010000041.1:0-7734 GCA_964464195.1 uncultured Candidatus Bathyarchaeia archaeon | reverse complement strand
CTGCATTTTTGGCATCTCCAGATTATTATTTCTCCGCAGTTTGGGCATGGAAACTTGACTGCTTGGGTTCCCGGCGCAATTATTTTGTGGCAGCTGTTACATTTTGGCATTTCAATGTTTGACATGAACTTTCGCCTTTCACGGTTTTGGGTTTGAATATTTAGAATGGTTACTTATATATGCTATGCTGAACGGTAAATTAGCCAATGAAGGGAGAGCGTATCATGCGTAAATTAACTTTTAATGAGGCGAAATCTCTTGTTAGACGGCTGGTGGCCGAGAAGGGATTTCCGAATGATGAGCAGGCTTTGCCGCAGAAGCTTTTATGGGCGTTTGTAGAGCTTGGGGAAGCAGCAGACGCATACAAAAAGGGAAAAGACTGGAGCTTGGTAGTAGAAGAACTGATGGACGTCATCTTCTACATTCTAGACTTTATTGGGCTGGTTGAGAAAACGCAGGGAATAACATTCGACGTAGATGAAATCTTCCTTTCAAAATGGGAAAGAAATATGCGTCGAGAATTTAGATACGGCCAAAAAAGACCCTAAAACAATGTTAGTTTAATTGGCTACACACATCTCTTTATTTACAAATCCAAATGCAAATTTAAAACGTCAAGGAGAATTATTCAATGTCTCAAGCCACCGCTGCAACAGCCCCCGTAATCAAGGAAAGAGAGGAAAAAAGACCTAGACCTTTAAATGCTGAGCAAGCAACAGCCATCGCCGTCGATTTTCTAAGAAGGCTTGGAAATAAACGTAGGCTTAAGCCGAAAAGCGCAACTTTACAAAATGAAATTTACACGGTTGAGGTGGAGCTAAAGAAGGCTATGGCTAAAGTTCAGATAGACTTCAACACAAGGGAAATCAAAGAGTATTCTATAGAATCAAAAGCCGAGGAGACCCCGAGCTTTCCGATAAATTTTAGGGCTATACTATTAATGGTGGTAGTTTCATCAGCCATATACATGGTCTTAAGCCTCCTAAACATTCAATCACTTTTCTGATTCTTGCAATTTCAGCTAAAATTCACAAATATTTTAAAATAGTGGGAATTGTTATGTTGATGTGAGGGGTAGCTTAGGTTTGGCGGATATGGGCATAAGGGAAAGAATGCTCGTTAGGGATGTTATGAGCAGCCCGGTGATAACCGTAAATGAGGATGAAACCGTAGAGAAGGTTGCTCAATTGATGGATAAGTACCGGCTGGGCTGCATAATAGTTACAAGTAAGGATGGAAAGCCCGTAGGAATAATAACCGAAAGAGACCTCGTAGTTAGAGTTCTCGCAAAAAATCTTCTTTCAAGCAAGCTTAAGGCAAAAGATGTTATGAGCAGCCCGCTGATGACCATAGGGCCAGATGCAACCATAAGCGAAGCCGCAAGAATGATGAGTAGACTGAACATAAGGCGATTAGGCGTAGTCTATAGGGGAGAACTTGTAGGAATAATTTCAAGCAAGGACATCCTGGCTGTAACCCCGGAACTCATCGAAATTATTCAGGAAAAGGCAAGAATAGAAAGTCAAGGCTCAAGCGAAGAGACCGAAACCGCTCCGCTTGCTGGCTATTGCGACCGCTGCGGCGCATGGTCAGACGATTTAAGAGAAGTTGAGGGGCAATTTCTCTGCGAAGACTGCCGCATAGAGTTAAGGGGAGAGGAGTGAGAAGAGAAGCTTGCTTGTCAAGGATGTTATGGATAAAAGCTACCCCTCCCTTTACGCCGACGAGCTCGCCACGAAGGCTAGGGCTATTCTCCGCGAAACTGGAATAAGAATACTTCCAATAATAGATGATGAGCACCGTTTAATAGGAATAGTGACGAGAAGCGACCTAATGACCATAACCTCTTCAGTCTCCCCGATACGAGTGCAAGGCGTAATGTCCCAGCCAAAATTCACCGCAACTCTAGATATGCCCGTCAAAAATGCTGTGCGGCAAATGATCAGGCTGGATGAATGGTATTCGCCAGTTGTAAAGTCTAGGCAGGAAAGACTTTACATGGGAGTTTTAGGATTGGAACATTATATTTCGGCGATGATAAATCGCGGAGTTGAAAGCCTCTTTAAGCCATTATCTGAAATAATGTCCACAAACGTAGTCACATGTTCTCCAGAAGACGAAATAGATAACGTCTGGCGGTTGATGATGGAAAAATCCTTTGCAGGTCTTCCAGTAGTGAGAAAGAGGAAAGTTATTGGAATTATAACTCAGAAAGACCTTTTGGATAGCGGAGCCGCCTTTCCCGGATTTGAGGCTAAGCGGGGAAGGTTCAAGAGCCCTCCAAAAGTAGCCTCTGTTATGCGCGTGCCAGTTCACACTTTAAAGCCGAACAGTCTAATTAGAGAAGCCGCCAAGCTTATAGTTGAAAAAAACATCGGAAGAATACCAATTGTAAACGATAGGGGCGAGCTCGTCGGCATAGTTGACAGAGAAGACGTTGTTAAAGCCCTTCTCGGGGCTGGAGGTTAAATTTTGAGTAGGAAAGGAAGCGGAAAAAGGGAAACGTTCAGAACCTTAAGGGGAGGAGGCCCTGTTTCTCTAAGGGAGCACCCTCCTAAAAGGCGTGAAGGCGAAATAATGAAAATAGCCAAAAAGCCGGTTGTAACCACTGCGCCGACAACTCCGGTTTATGACGCAATACAAATAATGGTGAAGGAAGGGTTCCGCAGACTACCAGTTGCTGATCCTGGAACAAAGAAGCTTAAGGGAATAGTTACGGCAATGGACATAATAGACTATCTAGGCGGAGGAAACAAATTCGAAATAATCAGAAAGAGACATGGCGGAAACTTCTACAAGGCAATCAACGAACCAATCAAATTCATCATGACAAGCAAAGTAGTCTCAATTGAAACTACCGGGAAAATCGATGAGGCGATAGAACTGATGAAGCAACACAATGTAGGAGGACTTCCAGTAATAGATGAAGAAGGAAAGGTTTGGGGGATAATAACCGAAAGAGACATAACATTCCTATTCGCCGGAAAAATTGGCGGAGCAAAAGTTTCAAGCATAATGTCCACAAACGTAGTCACAATCTCGCCGAAAGAATCAATCTTCACAGCTGAAAAAACAATGATTGAAAAAGGCTTCAGAAGACTTCCACTGGTTCATGAAGGAAAACTCACCGGAATCGTAACAGTAATGGACATTCTAAGATTCTTTGGCGGAAGCGAAGTTTTCCATCATCTAAAGTCTGGAACAATAATGCAGGTTTTGCAGACAGAAATAGGGGAAATAGCCACTAAAAAACTTGTAACTATTCATCCAGAAGCAGACATAGGAGAAGCCGCGAGAATAATGGAAGAAAACAATGTCGGCGCACTTCCAGTCATGGAAAATGATAGGCTTGTTGGAATAATTACGGAAAGAGACTTCTTCAAAGTAATAGCTTGAGAGAGAACCGTTGCTTGTCGACACAGTTTTACTTAACTGCAAGGTTTACCTAGATAAGGAAATTTTTGAAGCTGGAATAGCGATAGAAAATGGAAAAATAGCTAAAATAGGAAAGCAGCCAAATCTTCCAGAGGCATCTGAAAAAATAGATTTAAAAGGATGCCTTGCTCTTCCAGGACTAATCGACGTTCACGTTCACCTGAGAGATCAAGAGCTAGCTTACAAGGAAACATTCTATACTGGAACAGCGGCTGCCGCAGCGGGAGGAATAACAACTGTCCTAGATATGCCAAACAACAAGCCAACCACAATGGATGAATCTACACTTCAAGAAAGGATGCAAATTGCCAAATCACAAATTTTAACGAACGTCGGCTTTTACTCAGCCTTTCCGGAAGAAAAAGCTCAGATAACTCAACTAGCTGAAACTGGAGCTGTAGCATTCAAAATCTTCCTAGTTAAGCAGATTGGAGGCTTAAACATAGATGATGACCATGAAATAATTGAGGCGCTAATTTCAGCGAAAAAATTGGGAATTCCAGTCGCGTTTCATGCAGAAGATAGGAAGGAAATCGAGGAGAAAAGGCAGAAATTAATGCTGGAAGGAAAAAATGACATTTCAGCATTTCTCGAAGCCCACAGTCCAGAAGCAGAAATAAAATCTGTAAGAAGAATTATTGCCTTGGCTGAATCTTCCGATACACATGTCCATATATGCCATGTCAGCTGTGGCGAAGCCCTAAAATTAATTTCAGAAGCGAAAAGGAGGGGAATAAAAATATCATGCGAAGCAACTCCGCATCATCTTCTACTTTCATCCAGCGACTTTTCGGAGAAAGGTTCATTAATGCTTACAGACCCGCCAGTAAGAAGCAAAGAGGAGCAGCAACTCCTATGGAAAGGCATCAGCGAAGGCGAAATAGACATTATAGCTTCTGACCATGCGCCACATGCACTTGAAGAAAAGTTTTCAGATGAAATATGGAAGGTTAGTCCAGGCGTGCCCGGATTGGAAACAACCCTACCCTTAATGCTTACTCAAGTAAATAGAGGATTATTATCTATTGATGATTTAGTTCGCTTGATGGCTGAGAATCCAGCTAAAATTTTTGGTTTAGATGGAAAAGGCGCCTTGAAAAATGGTTTTTCAGCCGACATAACAGTTGTAGACTTAAATCGTGAAGGAATAATTGATTCTTCAAAGTTTTATTCAAAGGCTAAATATTCTCCCTTTGACGGCTGGGTGGTTAAGGGATTACCGGTAAAAACATTTGTTAACGGAGTGCTTGTAATGGATGAAGGCGAAATAGTTGCTAAGCCGGGCGTAGGCAGGATAATTCGAAGAAAATTTTAGATGCTACACCTCGACGCTTTCCCTCTTTGTTACATAAACAATATTGTCATGAACCGTATATCCCAGTTTCTTAAACAGATTTAACGAAGCTGGGTTAGGCAGTTCTATCAGCGCAGCTATTACCACCACGCCTTTACTTTTTAGTATTTGCTCCATTTCCATCACAAGCCTTTTCGCTATTCCCTTCCCTCTATATTCTGGATCTACTGCAAGCCGGTTTATCCATCCCTTCATTCTAAAGTCGTAACTTCCAATAACTGTGCCGACAAGCTTTTCACGATGAAAAGCACCTAAGAAAAGTTCTGGATCAGCCTCAATCTGATTCTTTATGGCTTCTCTGCTGTCTCTTCCTTTAGGCTTATATGGCAAGCCCACCTTCTTCCATAGACTAATCATCTGGTCATAATCTTCTATTGTAAGTTTTCGGAAGGTTATTTCAGTTGGAACTGTCATATGCTTCCTTCCCGTTTTAGATAAGCTTACATGAGAGATTTTCCTTAAAATGGTTAACTTAAAATGTTGAGTGTACGGTGCGAGGCATTGAAGTTTGTGGCTGACGGGATGCTTGGCAAGCTTTCGCGATGGCTTCGAATGCTTGGACACAACGTTAAGTATGCCGGTGCTTTAAGCGATGATAAGCTTCTAAAAATAGCCAAAGTTGAGCATAGAATACTCTTAACTAGAGATTTGGAGCTTTACCAGCAGGCTATCGCGAAGGGAATAAAGGCAGCCTACGTAGAGGGAGCCGATGAAGCTGAAAAACTTGCGAAACTCGCGAAAAGATACGGTTTTCCGCTGGAAATAGACCTAAAAATTTCGCGATGCCCCAAATGTAATGCCAGAATAAAGCCTATAGAAAAGGAGTCTGTTAAGGGTAGGGTTCCAGAATCAACCTATAAGTATTATGACGAGTTTTGGGAATGCCCCAAATGCGGCCAGATTTATTGGCAGGGAGCCCACTGGAAAAGAATAAGCGCAACCTTAGAAAAAGCAAAGAAGCTTCTTGAGGAAAGTTAGCCTATTCTGCTTCTAAAAGCCATTTAAGCGGAATATCCTGATAAGTTCCGTCTGGAAGCGTTCTACGTATAGTTATTGGAAGTATTCCAGCTTCAAGCTCTTTTAGGGCTATATCTATTGGACTCATAGGCTTTTCGGGGGGAGGAATAAGAATGGGGGCGCCCATAGCTATTTGTAGAGCCCTAGCCCCCACTATTCGGGCCCTCTCAAAGCGTGTAAGCTTTGGAGGCCCAACTAAAATTTTCTTTTCTGAAGCTGCTCGTTTAATATTGGGCACCCTCAGGGCCCTTGGGCATCTTAGGCGGCTTCATCTTAGCAGCGGCAATAACGTCGTCAATCTTTAGTATCATGGTTGCAGCTTCAGTCGCCGACTTGATGACTTGCTTCTTGACTGAAACCGGCTCGATAACGTTGGCTTCGAACGTGTTGATGACTTCTCCTTCGTGAACCCCTACTCCAGCCCATTTTTCGCCCTTGTCGTGGCGAGCCCTAAGTTCGGACAGTATGTCTATTGGGTCCAGACCGGCGTTTTCAGCCAACGTGACTGGTATGCTTTCTAGGGCTTCTGCAAAGTGCATGACTGCTAGTTGCTCTCTTCCAGGTAGGCTTTCGGCAAAGTCTTTGAGCATACGTGCAACTTCTATTTCTGGTGCTCCTCCGCCAGCCACAACTTTTGGTTCTTCTACGACGTCTCTTACTACGCATAGTGCATCATGAATTGAGCGTTCAGCCTCGTCTATTACGCGTTCTGTTCCGCCTCTAATCAGAATTGTGACTGATTTTGGATGTTTGCATCCTTCAATAAATACCATCTTGTCGTCGCCAATTTTCCTTTCCTCTACAAGCGCGGCATAGCCCAGGTCCGCTTCGGTCATGTCATCCAGATTTGTTATTATTCTTCCGCCGGTTGCCTTTGAAAGCTTCTCCATGTCCGATTTCTTAACTCGTCTAACAGCCAATATTCTCTTTCTAGCTAAGAAGTGCTGGGCTGCATCATCTATTCCTTTCTGGCATATAACAACATTTGCGCCTACAGCCGCTATTTTGTCAACCATTTCCTGAAGCATGCGTTCCTCTTCTTTTAGGAAGGCTTCCATCTGTTCTGGCGACTCTATATTTATTTTTGCGTCAAATTCTGTCTTTTCAATTTCCAATGGACAGTTTAATAGGGCGATTTTTGCATTTTCAACCCTTTTCGGCATGCCTGGATGAACAACTTCCTTGTCGATTACTATGCCCTTAATCAGTTTGGTGTCGGTCAATGATTCGCCGGGTTTCTTCTCAACCTTTACATCGTCAACATCGACGCGGTAGCCCTCCTCGGTTTTTTCGGCTACTTGTAGGATGGCTTCTACGGCAAGCTTTGCAAGGTATTCTCTATGTTCAGCTACGAGTTTGCTTGCCATCGAGGTCATGGCGACTTTCATTAGGAATTCTTTGTCTGTTGGGTCGATTTTTAGGGCTATTTGGTCTAGGATTTCAAGGGCTTTTTCAGCCGCCTTCTTGTATCCGTCAATTATTATTGTTGGGTGAACATTCTTTTCGATTAGTTCTTCCGCCTTGCCCAGAAGTTCCCCAGATAAAACTACAACTGTCGTTGTTCCGTCGCCAACCTCGTTGTCTTGAGTTTTTGCGACTTCAACCATCATTTTGGCGGCTGGATGCTGAACGTCCATTTCGTCTAGGATGGTGCGTCCGTCGCTTGTTATGGTTACGTCTCCGAAGCTGTCCACGAGCATTTTGTCCATTCCTTTCGGTCCAAGGGAAGTTTTTACTGCTTCTGCAACTATTCTTGCCGCCATAATGTTGGCGTGTTGGGCTTCTCTACCCCTAGAGCGTGAGGAGCCTTCCTTTAATATGAGAACTGGAACTCCAGCTAATTGTGTGGGTCCTGTAGACAATATACAACAACCTCCTAATTCAATGCAGAAAGAGGAAACCAGCATAACAATATAAATTTTTCGAGT
>CAYXFE010000040.1:0-7740 GCA_964464195.1 uncultured Candidatus Bathyarchaeia archaeon | reverse complement strand
CAACAGACGGTTCTAATAGGCATTTTTGAGGGTGGAAGAGCAGCCAAAAGCATAGAATATGATGTGGAGGCTAGGGAGATATTCCTTTCATTCACCGTAAGCGTTGTTCAGGCTCCCGAGTATCCCACAGCCGAGCAAATAGCACTAGCCATAACCGAATATTTCAGAAATGAAATACTCAGTCTAAGAGCAGACTTCCATTCGCTAACGGACAGCATAGAAAGCAGCCTAGTGTTCGTTTCAGCTCTCTCCATAATCAGCTTCGCTCTCTCAATAATTGTGTTAGCGTCAATCTTCTACATGAACCGAAAGGTCAGCGAGCTTACAGAATGGGGGATTCGACATGAAGCAGAGCATAGGAGGCGGGGAGAATAGGCCATGGCAGCTCCGTTTTTGGAGACTCTTCCTCTAATCGCCTATCTCATGCTTGGAACGATAGGCTTAGTAGCATTATGGTTTTTATGGCGCATTTTTGCGCCTGCAGCGCCCGGAGTGAGTCTAGGATATTTTGAAGTGATAGGCCGATACGCCGGCCAGAAACTGCTAAAGCGGCTTCGCGGAGTTCTAGTTGAATGCACTCCTCTCTTTTTAAATTCGGAGCTGGACAGGCAGTTTAGGGAGATAATCGCCTAGGATCTGGAAGCCTACGCCGAAAAGGAAACTGGAGAAAAAGCCCTGGAACTTAAAGAGCTAGCAGAAAAGGTTAGGAAGCAAAGCCTGGAGAATCTCTGCCGCATCGTAGCTGTGAGAGACCGCGGATTCTCAAAACATCTTCTCGTCCAGTATGGAAATGTGGATAAGCCGTTAAGCGCATACGCGGCCAACGAGCCCTCAAGCCGCTTCACCTTCGGCTTCGGCTTCCTAAGCCAAGGAGTCATAACCGGACAAATTTACACATTGCCGCAGCCCCTCCAAGTGCACAGGCTTGGAAAGGTGAATGTTCACTTATTCCGTCCAGACGATCCAGACTCGTCAGGTCAAGTCAATAAGGCGCCGACATGGATGGCTAAAGTGGCGCTTTATGTTCCAGCCATAGTAGAGTATAAGGAGCAGGTTAGGGTTGAAAGGGAGCTACGGCTGGAGAAGGAGAGGCAGCTTAAAGAAATGGCCCTGGAGCTTTCGGCCGCCGCGACGGAGAGAGATGCCTTAAGGCGGATACTGCAAAGCTTCAGCACAACCGGCGATTTGCCGGAGAGACTAGTGCCTAAAAGATTTGACTTAATGGACTTCATAACCTTAAGTCTTCCAACAGTCACGCTTTATGTCATTGCGGAAAATATAGGGGTTCCATCGATAATCGGCCTCTTCATTGGCCTAATGATTGGAGCACTATGGGTGTTTAGGAGAAGAGGAGAATGAGCCTAGAAGCATTAACCTTTAGAGAGGAACTTCGAAAACTTGATGATGCACATCAAAAGTTGCTACAAAGCGAAATGCAGCTTAGAAACTTCATTCTGTCAGATAAATTCCTTGAAGACTTCAATAAATTTCAAAATCTGCTTGGAAAGTTTCAAAGCAGAGTAATATCATTCATTGAAACTGTTGAAAGCATTCCTCAGATCTTAACGGAAAATATTGGAGAAAAACTTCGCGAATTCCAGGAAGAGAACACGCAGGCAAGCCTTGAACAAATTGCTGAGGGGAAGGCTCTAACGCTTGAGAAGGCCCTAATTATAGTGGCTACAATAGTGGCTTTAGGCATGGCTGTTACCAAAGGATATTTGGAAGCTGCATGGCTGGGCGGCGCCGTAACATTCGTTTTGGCGGCTGTTTTCTGGCCTCAGATAAAAAGCATTTTCAAAGCCTTGACAAAAACCAGTTCGGAGAAGGCTTTTCCGAAAACTGGCGGACAGCTTGAAAGCTGGGTTAGGGAGACCATCGGCAAGATACGTCGGAGATATGAGGCAATGTACTTTCTTGTTAGAGTACAGGTTCAAACAGCCAAGGATCTGCCATACTATAACGTGCTAGGCTATGACGAAGTGCTGTATGTTAGGAGGAAGCAGGCTGCCTTAACCATGCGAAGCGAAATTCTCAGCCAAATAGGCGAAATAATGGTTGAATGCGACCGGAACCTATGGCAGAGGAAAAGCATGCTGATTGGAGCCTTAAGCTTAGCCAGACAGGCTACGGCCTCCATTAGGGGTGCAGCACCATAGCCTCCCAAGAAAACCTCGGAATAAATGTCGTCGTTCTGCTTGAAAGCTTATTCAAAAGGCTTCTTGACGGAATTGCCGGCAGAGGAGGCGTAGAAGCCATACTTCAATTCCTAGACAACATAGACTTCGTAGAGGGCCTTGCTCCGCTGAAACAGAGCATCAAAATGAACAGCATATTCTTCGAAGCAGCAATTTCAAAATGCCATAAAGACATGCTAAAAAGGCCTAGATCCGTCAGAGAACAGGAAGCAATCGAACTTTTAGGCGCCGAATGCCCGAATTGCGGATATCAAACAAGCCTATGGGAATTCACAGAACTCAACGGCAAATGTGGAGGCTGCGGGGCAGAAATGCAATTGTGCTATGAAAAGGCGGTGAAAGAGCTAAGCCGCAGAAGAATTTCTGTGACCCCAGAAACCGCAGTAATGTATATAGCCTACAGCCGACTTGCAAAAGCATATATCGACGCGTATAAGGCGTTAAGCCTTACATTCCAAGCCGTAGCCAAAATTCTAGGATGGGAACATTTCCAGATAGCACAGCCTGAAATACGCAACTACCTCGACCAGTACTTTCTAGGGAGACTAAGCGGTGAACAGAGAGTTCCAAGGGAGGAGAAGGAAATCCTCCAATTTATTGTTAGAGGAAACCTGGCGCATATACCGCCTGAAGAGGCTGCAGATCTAATCAGCCTAGGCATGGAAGTTGTAAAGTACGGTTACCTATATGAGGTGTTAGGGGCAAGTGGAGCCTACATCCATTATAGGAATGCATCAGCAAAATACTCCGTCTTGTACGACCAATTAAACGAAAAGATAAGGCTGACATTAGCAGAACTTTACCGTGAAGAGAAAAAGCCGAAAATCTACGTGAAGGAAATTTTCGGCGGAGTATATGCTCCATGCTTCCTGCTTCCTAAACGTTTCTGGGAAGGCGGCCAGATAGCAAAGCAGCTTATGCTAGAGCCGATCTACAATATGCCAGTATTTCCGAAACATGACTTTGGAGCCGTACAGACAATTTATGCGCCGCTAGGAGGCGGAAAAACATTCCTCCTAAGCTCTATAGCATGCTACTCAATCCTTAACAAGAAAAGCCTCGTCTTCACACCTCTAAACGATAAGACAAACAGCTTTTCCTACGCTTGCCTCCCACTATTCCCATATAATAAGCGTACACGAAAACTTCACGAATTCCTAAATAAAATAATGCAGATTGACCCGCAAGGTGTTCCCACGCTTACCCTGAACGTGTTAGCTAAGGGAGAGAAAATATGGGATAAAAGGAAGCATCCGCCAACCATCTACGACTTAGTTTTGGAGGTTGAGAAGCCTCAAGCCTTCAGGGTAGACTTCAAAGAATTATTGAGTAGGCTTAAGGAAGTCGACAGCGAGTACGGATTCAGCAAGTATGTGGGAATAATTTGCGTAAGAAATCTTGACCGACGTCTTGAAGCAACAAAATGGAATCTAGACTATCAAATAGCCACGAATATGCTATTAGAGTTTGACGGTTGGAGAAAAAGGCATACAGCCATACGATCACGCGTAATCATAGATGAAGTCAGCTATTTGGCGTCAAGCCAAGTTGTATTATATGCTGGAGACGCATTAAGGGCCTCAGCAGCCATAAGCGACATAATTAAAGAATCGAGAAGAAGCAACATAGCCGTGGACCTAGCAACACAAGCTCCCCTTGAGATACTTCCTGAACTCAGAGCTGCAGCAACAAACATTTTCTTCAGAGACCTCCCGAAAGCCAAAGAGAAGAGCAGAAGCCAAATAGACTACCTGCTTGAAAGCCTAAAACTGAAAGAACCCTCCCTAGCATCAATAGTCGCTGAAATGAACAATCGCGGGATCCTGGGAAAAAGATACTGGTTCTGGTACCACGAACCCAAAAGAACGATCAACATAGTTAGACCTACACCGCCAACCTTCTGCCTTCAAGACAAGAACCTAAACGCGTATGAAATATTCAGGAAATATGAAAAATTGAGCGGCCAAAAAGTACTGCTTGAAGACTGGACGCTAGTACCCAAAATAGAGGCGCCTTCACCCCATTCAAGAAAGAACTCAGCGAAATTGGAATTTTTCAAGTGAAGACTTGAGGCTGAACATCCACTTCAAGAACTGACAGCCCAGAAGTCGTTAATGAAATCGGCAGATTCGCATAGGCTGAAACGCTTTTTGAATCTTGAATTCCACTTGCGAAGACGGCTTCAGCCGTAACTGTCGATATGCATCTAAGCGTATAATCTCCGCTTCCATACACGCTAAGGTCATATTCTATCTCTTCAGCTTCCAGCTCAAAACTCCAAAAGTCAACCCATTGGGCCTTCGGCGCAGTCGAGCCGGTATACTGCCTCAGCATCCCCTCACGCCTCAAAAGCTGGCCGGTTTCAACGCATGTAACTTCCATAGGGCCGGAAATCTCAAGCGAAGTAAGGTCCCCTTCCCAGTCAACGTAGACGAAGGTGTGCCATCTAATCGAGCTGACCTCTTGCCCTTGGAAGTAAACTGCAAACGGAAAAATCTGCAATGTCAAGTTCTCCGGGCTAACCTTCTTTATGGAGCCGTCAGCAAAAGTTACGGTTACGCCGACTCCAAGCGCTCCGGCAACGCTGTTCTCTTCCGGCGTCGGAATCCTAGTGGTTCCTTGCGTAAACTCTCCTTGACTAAGCGCTTGATAAAGCAGAAAGCCCACGAAGCCCACTACAACCAACACGAGAAGAATTCCAGCCGCTTTTCTAATTCCATCATGCTTCATTCATGAATTCCCCCATGCATTCTTTCTTGAATTCACCAAAAGAAAAATAGAAAAGGAAAGATTAGCCGCCGTTTCCCTTGCGTCCTCTAAGCCATCCAATAAGCATCGCCCAGATTCCCGGATTCAGTATTGTAATCACAAGAATGACGATGACTATTATGATGAAGACTAGCCAAAGCTGATTTATTGGATTAGCGAACCATTCGCCTATTCCTCTCAGCCACGCCCATGGGTCTCTCACTAGGCTAGGCGGAGTATGAGGATTCAATTTTGGAACTTCGTCTTCTGCAAAGTAGACGGTCCACTTGCCAACAACGAAGACATAAACGACGAATTTCAAGTTGATGCTGGGCCACTTATAGGTAAGAGCCTTAGTCCAGAAATCAACGTTAAGATAGGGCTTAAACTGCAAAAGGTCAATATGAATCCAATATTCGTTTCTGAAAATCTTCGGGTCTAATTCTGCTCCCTTATAGCTTAGTAGGACATGCTCAATATTAGTTGGAGTTCCGCCCCGCTCATAGTATATTCCTAGAGTTTCTCCGACAGCCTTCGGAATCAAGTCTATGCATGACATGACGTCTGGGTCATTTGTTGTCTCCTTGTTGTCCTTGTCAATCGAGGCTATCTGATAGCTTTCAAGCCCGATGTAGGCCGGCGCAAAATACACTTCGTCGGGATTATCCTTAAAGTAGACGAAGCGCTGTGGAATAAGCCTTATCCAAATCTGCGAACCGCCATAATTAGGCTCCCAAGATATTCCACCATGCCAAGCCCTATCTGAGGATTCGGCTTCCGGACCGGAAAGCCAGATGTTGACGGCCCATTCACAGCGGTAGCGCCACATCTCAAACTGAATGACCTTTCTAGCCCGTGTTCCATTATCAAGCGTAACAACGCCCTTATCCACTTGCCAAGCGTAGTGCTTAGGCTCAACATGCGTGTCAACAGTGAATGGTTGCTGAGTAGCGCAGAGATTCGGCCAGCCATCATCAGTCTCATCTGGGTCAAAGTTTAGCTCAAAGCCGAACTGCCAGTTGGCGGCGTGCCTTGCCCAACTCGGCTTAAAAGACTGGCTACACCACGTCCCATTAAAGTATAAAGTGTGAAACTCAGCCTGCAGTCCCTGTGCACCTGTCAGATAGCCTATTTCCATCAATTGTATAAGTCCAACCTTCGCGAACGACCAAAAAAGGACCAGAATGAACATCAGCACGATTATAGAGCCTCTTAATTTCCTTCTCATTACGCTGCACCAGTAGAAAAATCGCATTTTTCATGAAGATGCCGATCTACACAATTTGGATGTATGATACGCAGAAAGGAGTAAAGAAACCTATCAAGGTTGTAGACCATGCTCCAACCGATTGGATAGAATTGAAAGGCTTGCTTGAAGAAGCCATGCGTATGATCTGGCTTCGAGAAGGAAGAAAGGAGGCCATATTAACCTTAGAACGCCACTACGCAGGCAAATTCATAGTTAAGTTTAGGCATTATGCGGTCTCCCTAATGCCCACAAGCCGAAGACCCCAAGCATTCTTTAGGGCCTACCTAAACCCGAAAAACAACTGTCTAAAAGTCAAAACGGCATTCTTTTCGCCTGAACTCTATTCGATCAGCACAGACTACAAATTGATCGAGAAAAACGAATTGGCCAAACCTCCTCCGCTAGTCCCTAAACACCATAAAACCGTAATGGAGCAACCAAAA
Organism: uncultured Candidatus Bathyarchaeia archaeon; assembly: GCA_964464195.1. Taxonomy (GTDB): domain Archaea; phylum Thermoproteota; class Bathyarchaeia; order Bathyarchaeales; family WUQV01; genus CAYXFE01. The sequence goes on along the minus strand of CAYXFE010000040.1, from coordinate 1,102 downwards.
CAATTGCTCGCAGAATGGACGGGACTGAGATACCCGAATTATTCATGCGCATTCCGGTTAAGCTATGACCAGGCAGAACCAGAAAAAGAAAAAACCAAGAGGCAAGATCGAACAAAGCTACAATACTCGACTCTAATCCAGAAAACAAAGAGCAACTAACCAAAACATAACTCATCGCGAAACATTTTTCGTATTTCTCAAATGGATGGCAGATGAAACACGAACTTGACGCTGCCACAAAACAGTTTCTTGATGCATTAAGCTCAAACACCAAAAGAGTTTACAGTCACGGGCTAGCTGCCTTCCAGGAATTCTACAAGGAGAATGGAACAATAGAAACCTTCCTTGAGGAACTCGAAAAAGACGCTTTAAGGCCTAGGCTGGAAAAAAGGAGGATAGGCATCAAAACACTAAACAACTTCATAGACTGGCTTCGAAAAAGAGGGTTTAAACCAAAAACCATAAGGACCTATGTCGCAGCAGTCCAGTCACTAGCAAAATTTTATGATATCCCGCTTAGCTTACGATACGTTCAGCTGCCAACCTCGCAGCCAGCAAGCAGAAAATACCCCTGGACAATCGAAAAGGTTGAACGTTTCGTCGCGATTTTAGACAAGCCCATCTACAAAAGCATAGCCACATCAATGGTTCAAAGCGGACTAAGCCTCTCAGATCTTTTAAGCCTAACCTATGAAGACATTAAATACGAACTTGAAGCTGACATTACGCCGATTTGCATAGACCTCTCAAGGAAAAAGACAGACGTCCCATTCATGACGTTCCTTGGCGAATGGGCCGTCCACCTACTAAAGCGATACATAAACTCTAAGCGACATAAAAGGTTGAGACCATCAGATCGACTTTACCCCGTATCAGCTAGGGCCATAGAAAATCAATTTGCAAAGGCAGCCAAACAATTTATCGGATTCTATCGAGGAATCAATCCCTGCAGACCACACAGCCTCCGCGCCGCCTTCCACACCATACTACGCGACCACAAAGTAGACCCACTTTACGTCGAATTCTGGATGGGCCACAAACTTCCCGAACACAACGCAGTATACATAAGCAAATCAAAAGAAGGATGGAGAAAAACATACAA
>CAYXFE010000039.1:0-7886 GCA_964464195.1 uncultured Candidatus Bathyarchaeia archaeon | reverse complement strand
GCAACATAGTAATCTGCAAATTCTGTCCCCCTTTTGGAAACAACTTTAATGTGGTATGCTGTGCCAGATGACCATGCATATGTTACATTTAGCCATCCATGCTCGCCAACTTCTAGGTGAAAATCATTGATTGCCACAGCCTCTCTATTTATGTAGACGGAATCTATTGTTAAGGAAACTTTGCCAGTGTTGCGTATGTATATGGCTATTTCATTTCCAGGCTTAAACCACACATCCTCAATTATGAATCGCTCGCCCATTGCTTCTCTGAGGTTTGTGGTTATGACGTAGGTTGCGGCTGTCGCTATGGACATGGCAGCGACGGCGATAACTATGAGTAGGATATTGCTCAGCACGGGGCTAACGGCTTTGACATCATTCCATATCTTCATTTCTTCACCTAGAGCGCAAACATGAACACTAGATACATGGAGGCTAACATTACGAAGCTATGCTTTAAACCGGCATTTAATGAGCCTTCGCTCATCTTTCCGGCTATTAATCCGCCGAAGAAGGCTTGAAAGGCAGCCATATGAAAGAATAGCCTTTCAGTTTCCTCTGCACTCATAATAGCTGAGCCGAGAATAGGGCTTCCTTCTATACTAACGAAGAACGTTTTAAATAAAAGGACTATTGTGAATAGGAATACATAGAATGCCACGTAAATTATGGCGATGTACGGTCTTGTCTGCGCTTTTCTCTCCTTTTCCATTATCAAAATTGAATTTACAAATTTTCCAAGAGGATCAAAAACTTTTTCAACTTTTCCTCCTGAGCGGCTAGCTTCAATTATTAAGGGTACCGTTCTCTGAACAAGCGGCGTATTTACTCGCTTGGCAAATAGTTGTAGAGCTTCCTCCAGAGGCATGCCCCAAGACATTTGAGCATTAATTTTCTTAAGTTCCTTTGTTAGAGGCCCGTAATCTCTTTTTGATGCTTCTTCTATGGCTTGAGGCAAAGTCATGCCAGTCTTTTGAGCCTGAACGATTGTGCGGAAAAGAATTGGAAGCCTCTCATCTATCGATTTTTTCCATCTATAATCCATGTAATTGGCTATTGAGGGAGGAAAGGCTGCAACCATAACTGCTAAAAGAATAAGCTCGTCTAACGTTTTACCTTGATATCCAAGCGCAAATGCAATAGCTATTATTGCCGCACCCGCCATAATTGAGCCGAACCATACGAGCTTTTTTCTCCATTCGCCTATCCTCGGCAAGTTCACCACCTCGGCGAAAGCATATCGAGGACAAGTATGAAGATTACTGAAGCGATAGGAATGGCAATGTAAGTTAGTAGGTAAAGCAGCAGTTTTGGATCAAGAAGCCCCATTCCTTCCCCGCCAAGCATAGCCATGACAGCCAACATAACAACAAACAGTAGAGGCCCAGCAACCAGTATGGCAACATAAAATTCGGATAAAATTGAAAGCGTGTCGGCAAACTTCCTTATGGCAATCTTCTTCATACGCATATAATATCTAGAACGATCCAGCAAATAGGCAAGTAGGCTTCCGCCAGAATGCATGGTAGCGATAAATCCTTGAAGAAATTGTTTAAATTTTTCAGACGGACTCCTTTTAGAGGCTGATTCAAGAGCGGATATTAAGTCTGCGCCGAAAAGTTCAACGTCTCTAACTATCCTTTTTGCTTCTTCAGTTATTGCCAATGGAACATTTATTCTGGCAAGCGCCTTGAAGATTTTATCTGAAGTTACTCCCGAACCCGCGAGAACAGCCATATAACCGGCTGCGAAGGGAAGTTCATCCTCAAGTTTTCTCTTGAGGTTGTCTGCTTTGTAAATTGGATAAAAATAGAAGGCTATTATTGTAAAGGCTCCAGAAAACATGGAGAATCCTATTCCAAATAAGACAGCTGGAAAAATTGGTATACCAACGATAAAATGTAGAATGGTCGGCGTTAAGATTAATGTTGATAATGAAGTTATGATAGTTGCCAAAATTGTGAGGCTAACATATGCTCTAAAATTGATTTTTATCTCCGATCTTTCAAGATTTTTGTCCAGATCCTTAAATAATGGGAGAAACTTGGCTGTTTTGTCTCCTAGTAGGCTGTAGGCAATGACGTGAAGTTTAGCTGGTGTGCTTTTCATTTTTAGCCGCACTTTTAGGCGGTCTTTTATAGACTTGAGTATCAAGCCTAGTTTGTTGAGTTTCCCTTTCATTTTGATCCTACTCTCACTTTTCTGTAGACTCTCTCCGGATCAGCATAGTATTCACGGATAACTTTGGCTACTTCGGTGTATTTTCTAATGTTGTTTTCAGCCATCCACTGCAAAACGGCGGCTCTTCTTTTGAGTTCTTTTTCAATTTCTTTCCATTTCAGACCGGTTCTTTTTGTATGTTTTTCTAGGAGGTAGCTTTTTCCGGAGAATGTGAAACTGTCATCTTTCGGGTTCCACTTGTAAACTTCATGAGTCTTTATCTCTCCCGTCTTAGAATCAAGTCCGACTATTTCTGTTACGGTCTTGATTCTCCGCGCTGGTTTGCCATTAATTTCCGTCCTAACCTGGATTACTATGTCATCTATCATTGCAATCAAAGGTTTAGGAATATTCATTGGCTCGGAGCCCAGACGATTTATCACAGCCTCAACCGATTCGGCATGCATGGTGCACATACCCAAGTGGCCAGTTGCAATTGCTTGAAAAAGCGTGTAGGCTTCTTCTCCTCGGATTTCGCCGACAATTATGTAGTCGGGCCTCTGTCGGACAGCCGCCTTTAAGAGATCAAATAGGGTTATGGCTCCTTTCTCGCTGAAGCCGAAGCCCGGACGGACGACTGATGGAATCCAGTTTTCGTGGGGTAGGTTAAGCTCTGGAGTGTCCTCTACGCTTACAATTTTTAGTTCCGGCTTGATGAACATGGAGAGACAGTTCAGCGTTGTTGTTTTGCCGGCGGCGACGCCTCCGCCTACGAGTATTGATGATCTGTTTTCGATTATATACCAGAAATAGGCGGCCATCTCAGCCGACAGTGTGTTGAATGAGATTAGGTCTGAAATGGTAAGCGGGTCAACTCTGAACCGCCTAATAGTGAATGTTGAGCCTCTTCTGGTTATTTCATTTCCATATGAGAGCTGAACCCTGCTTCCGTCTGGAAGAGACGCATCAACTAGCGGGTTTGCCAAAGAAATATTCTTTCCAGCCAAATAAGCCAGTCGGATAATGAATGAGTTTAATTCTTCTTCTGTTTCAAACATAATGTTCGTTGGCAGAGATTCGTAAATTCTATGCCAGACATAGACTGGAATTTTAACGCCGTCAGCCGATATATCCTCAATTAAATGGTCCTTCATCAGAGGATCTATTTTTCCATAGCCTAGAAAGTCCCTTATGACGTAGTACAGGAGTTTGTCTTTGGCTTCTTCGGCTACTTTAATTTTATAATTCCGGATTACTTCATGGAATTTCTTTTTTAGGTATTCTTCGGCTTTTTCTCTTGTTTCTATTTCCTTTAGGCTTACGTCTATTTCGTCCATTAATATTTTCTTTATTTCCTTTAGTTTCTCTTTTTCTTCCTCCAGAAGCGTTGGTTCTATTACTTCGTATCTTATCCTTCCCGTTTCTTTCTCTTTGGTTATGGCTGCATAGACGTAGGGCTCTTGAATCGGATAGACTTCTCGGAAGACGGCTGTTTCCTTTTTAGTTTTTGTTCTGGGCAAGCTTGATCACGTGTATAGTTTATTATGTTTTGTTGAACAGTCAAATTATAGTTTGTATTAAGTCTTAATAAATCATATGGACATGTAATCTTTACCCAACAAACAACAAAACTAGAATAATCTTTTAAGCAAGTAAACAAAAATAGATATGGCGCAGAAAATGGAAAGATGGTTCGCACAAAGAAGAAAAACAAAACTTCTCGAACTAGCATACCGCCAAATAACCCTAGCAATAGACACAGTTACAGACCTAGACAAAGCAATGAACGCTGCAAAATCCAAAAAGATAGAAGAAGCAAAAAAGAACATTGAAAGACTATTTGTAACCGAAGTTGAGATAGACGATTTAAGAAGAGCAGTATTCGAAGAGGCAACCAAAGGAAATTTGCCATCAAAGGACAGAGAAGACCTGCTTCACCTAGTTAAAAGGTTAGATGTTATGGCTGACCATGTTAAGGATTCCGCCAGAAACCTGCTTATTCTCCTTGATGAGAAAGTTCCTGCGGAGATCTGGGACTCTTATGCAGAGATAACGAAGGATCTGGTTGAAAGCGCAACTACCCTCAGAAAAGCCCTAGAAAAACTTGGAGTAAGCTCTTCAGAAGCGAGAAAATTCGCTGAGAAAATTGACGAAATCGAAGGGCGGGTTGATGATAAGTATTTGAAGGCTAAATGGCTGCTGCTTCAGCAAAAGGAGCTTGACGCCGCTACGATTCTGGTTCTGAAGGATTTATTAGAGTTGCTGGAGCAAATTGCAGACACAAGCTGCGACACCGCAGACTACATCAGAGTATTGACAGTTTCTGGCTAAAGCCCCCAAAGAGGATTCTTCTTCCGCATAATTTCCACATATTCATCTAAAACTTGAAGTTCTTCCGGTGAAAGTAATTCTTGAAATTTTGTCTTCAAAAGCTTCACATGAGATTCTGGAACCTTAACGTAAAGGATGTCATTTTCATCTATATGGCGGCCTATAACAGGCTTATTCATGGAAATAGCCACTTGCATGCCCATGTCAGCCCGAGGTATAGCTTCTCCTTTATCTTGAATCTGCATTATTTCTCCGATGTCGGTTCCATCCTCTCTTATAAGCGGATATTTAGGCCTTATCTCGCCAGCTAGAACCTCAACGCCGAAAATTGCTGGCTTGGCTCTTCTAAAGATGTAGCCGGGGAGAATCTTTATTTTTCCAGGTTTGATTAGCCGTTGGAATTCTTCCCTCATTTTTGCCTCCTTTTCGCTTTTAGCCCATTGTAGATACTCATCTACGAGATGATAGATTATGTTGTGTTGGAATATGCGGACTTGGCGGCGGCTTGCCTCTTCCGCTGCGTCAGGCAAAATATTAACGTTAAAAGCTAAAACTACACCGTATAGAGGCTCATTTTCTTTGACGATTGAAGCTTCTATTACGTCGCGTTTTGATACGTCGCCTACATCCGCCAGCCTTATTGGAACATTATTTCTCTTTAGGCTTTCAACTATGGCTTCTAGGCTTCCAAGAGCGTCAGCCTTCAAGACTACGCCTTGAATATCTGTTGAAATCTTTACTCTTTCAATTTCCTCCATAACCGCCTCAATATATTTTGGAAGCTCCTCCTCAGATGGAACCGCGTATATTGGTGCTCCAGCCAGAGCGTTTTCAAGTTCCGGCGCGGCAATTTTTACTCCGGCTGCGGCTGAAACCTCCTCTGCGGCGATAAATTTGTCTCTTGGGTCGCGTATTTCATCGAGGGGTTTTGGAAGAAGCACGGCTCTCACTTTGGTTACTATCGGCTTTTCCTTTCCTCCAACAACTATTAGGTCTCCCCTTTGCAATACGCCATCATAGATTATTGCATTGATGGTCACACCTAGACCCGGCTCTTCTTTAACTTCCAGTACTGTTCCTTTTGCTGGCCCTTCAGTTGTTTGAAGTCTTGCACGTAGATACTGCTGTGTTAAGCCTATTAGAACCGTGAGAAGTTCCGGTATTCCCTCACCTGTCTTGGCGCTTACAGGAACTATGGCGACTGTTCGTGTAAAATCTTCTATTCTGTCGAACCTGTCAGCTCTAAAGCCTAAACGCGAAAAAGTCCCAATTATCTCATATATTTTCTCGTCTAGGCTTTGCCTAACATATGGATCTTGCTCCTTGTAGGATAGGATGAATGGTGAGTCTGGCTTGGGCTTCCAGCCCGGTATCTTATCTATCTTGTTGGCTGCAACCATGAACGGAGTTTTTCTAGCCTTTAAAATGTCTATACACTCGTAGGTTTGCGCCTCAAACCCCTTCAATATATCTATTACGAGAATTGCTATGTCTGCTACTGCGCCGCCTCTCCTACGCAGATTCGCAAATGCCTCATGGCCCGGAGTATCAATCACAAGCAAGCCGGGAATTCTTATTTGCCCCTTAATTTTGGAGAGTAGGGGTCCGCAAATTTTTGCTAAAGTTTCAACTGGAAAGAAGCTTGCGCCGATATGCTGGGTTATTCCTCCGGCCTCGCGGGCCTGAACGCTTGTTTTCCTAATCTTATCTAGAAGAAGAGTTTTTCCAGTATCAACGTGACCGAGAACGCATACTATTGGTTGGCGAATAGGCAATTAATTCACCCTCTAATCCTAGCGGAAATAGATTGATGTCAGCAACAATGAGGGAGCCACACTATAAATTGTTTTTCAATTTAGTTTATTCTGACAAATCTCAAACGTATAGCTTTTATTCTAAAAAGACAAAATAGTTAGAATTGGCCAGAAAGGAGAGTTAGGGTGAAGTGATGCAACTCGATTCCGTCGAGAACGCTGTTCTCTCAGTCGCCATCAACCCAGTTCTTAAAAAAATAATACGAAACTTTGACGTTTACTGCCCAAAAGATGGAAATCTACTTATAAATTCCCTTAGAGTATATCTAGGCGAAAATCTAAGCCTTTGCGAAAGATGCGAAAAACTTACGGAAAGAGTAGCCAAACCATTCTATGAATTTGGAAGTCGACTCTTAAAAGTCGATAAAGGATTTATGCGAAAACAGTTCATTCAAGACCAATACGGCGAGGCTTGGTTCCGCGGATTCGCCTTAATGATGAGAGGTATAAGAAAATATGGGATAAGAATACCCTTCACGCCGGCAGCTCCATTCTTGATAGTTTGGAACTACACCTATAAATGTAATCTTAGGTGTAAACATTGCTATGAGGATGCTGGAAGGAAAAAGCCTGAACTCTCAACTGATGAGGCAAAGCAGGTTTTAGATATTCTATCTAAGCTTTCCACTGTGGGCTTGCCCGCGCTCTCATTCAGCGGCGGCGAACCCCTCGCAAGGGAGGACTTCTTCGAAGTTGCAGCCTATGCAAAAAAGAGAATTCCATACGTAAGCTTGGCGACGAATGGAACCCTAATAACAAAGGATAATGCGGAAAGGTTGAAGGATGCTGGGATTGACTATGTTGAGATAAGTCTTGATGGGGCTTCAGCGGCTACGCATGATTGGTTCCGCGGAATTCCAGGCGCATTTGAAAGAACTATGGAGGGAATAAAGAACTGCATTGATGTGGGAATTGACACATGCATTGCTACGGTTGTTCAGAAAGAAAATCTTGCGGAAGTCGAAAAAATAGTCAATTTGGCAGACGAGCTTGGCGTAAGGTTCATGCACTTCAATTATATACCAACGGGAAGAGCTAAAGCACATATAGAACTAGACTTGACACCTAAAGAAAGACTGCATGTTCTAAAAGTGATCGGAAACAAAATCATCGAGCTATACCTAAGAGCTAAGGAGGAAGAATTGAAGTTTGGCGAATCAAACGTAAAGGTTGACCGCTTCTTCAGTACATGCCCACAATATGCCAGCGTAACAAAAGAGCTTTCACAGCAAAAGGGCGAAAACTTCATAGTTGAGGCACATTACGCCGCCAAGAAGGGCGTGGAAAACGTTGCAAACTTTCTCGGCGGATGCGGAGCCGGAAGGCTATACTGCGCAATAGAACCAAACGGAGACATAAAACCATGCGTATTCTTCCCAACAAATGAGGAGACAGTGCTTGGAAATATCCTAAAAGATGATTTTGAGGAAATTTGGGATAATCATCCGCTTTTGTGGAAGCTTCGAATAAGAGAAAACTTGAAGACATATGAAGTAAATGGCAAAATTGTCGGTTGCGGCGCATGCCCAGACAAGTATATCTGTGGTGGATGCCGCGCGAGGGCCTACAGCTACTTCAATG